>JALZIO010000259.1 GCA_030860245.1 Actinomycetota bacterium
CCAGGGCATCCGGAAGGTTCCCGGCGTTTCGATACGCGAGCGCCTCCGAGATCGTAAGTGGAAGCGCGTCGGTCGGTGGAAGTCCGAGTTCGGGCGAACGCCGGCGTCTCAACTCCCGTTCGAGGCCGGACGTGCTCATCAACCACCAGCCCTCGTGAAGGTGCGCATCCGACACGTCGCCGGCCACTATCCAGGCCCCGGCCGCGTTTTGAGAAAGCCGGCGAACATGACCGAGATCCCGGCCAGCAGGCCCACCGCAAATACGGTGCCGCGCCCGTAGCGCGCGAAGCCACTGGCAACTGCCACAACCAGGGTCCCGAGGGCTATGAGGGAGTTGGCCGCGGCCAGGCGCCTGAGATCGGCTTGGTTTCGCCGCCGGAGCTTGTATGCGGACCACAATGCGCCTCCCACAACAACGATGAACCCGGTGTACGAATAGGAGCGCGACAGGGCTCTCGAGGACTCACCTATGACCGCGCTCCCCGCAGGGATGCTCGAGACCGCGAGCGCGACCTGGTCCAAGGGCGCACCGATCACCTTGAATGCAGCCCACGTTGATGCCCCCGCAACAACGGCAGCGGCGACGTGCCCGGCCGCACGCGGCGCCAATAGGTAGATCGATCCGAGGGCCAAGAAGGGTACGTTGACTACCGCTCCGAATAGGTAATAGGTGCGAAACACCCAACTGCTCCATCCCCAGAGCAGGCCCCAAGCCGCTGCGCCTGACGCCACGGCGAACATGGCGAGAGCGACCGCCCAGGCGAGAAGGTTGGGCCGACGCCTGACCCCCCAACCCTTCGAGAGAGAGAGGGAGAAGGCCCCGGCGACCCCGGCGGCGGCAAGAGGAAACACCCACATTAGGTACTTGATCCTCCCTGTCACAGTCCGTAGGACCACCCATGCTCCCACGCGGTTCGGGGGCGGCATTAGGCTTGTCTGCGGATCTCATCACAGGGAGGACATCATGGCTCAGGGACCGCAGGAGCAAACACCGAACGAGGGGCAGGCAGGCTCCAACACGGCGAAGCATCCGGACGATTGGGTGACCGGCGAGGAGCCGATGACCGGCGCGCAGGCCTCCTATCTGCAAACGCTCGCGCAGGAGGGCGGCGAGGAATTCGATCCGGGCATGTCCAAGGCCGAGGCGTCGAAGCGAATCGAGGAGCTGCAGGCGAAGACGGGCCGGGGCACTCCCTGAGGCCGCCCCCCGGGCCACGGGGCGCCGTCTGCGGGGAATTCCCTTCTGGAGATCGTTCCTCCGGCGCGATGTGATGGACGCTGCCGGGCACCTCCTCGACCGGCGCGTGCTCCTGATGTGGTGGTCCCTTGCAGGTGTGGGAGCCGCCTGCATGGCGCTGCTGGGCGGGGCGGCGGTATGGATTGGCCCCGTGCCGATGGCCGCCGTTGTTGTGCTCGTGCTCCTGGCGATGGCTGCAGCGGCTCTGATACCGCCAATGAGGTACCGTCGCTGGCGCTACCAACTGCGCGAGCGGGACCTATCGCTGTCCCGGGGGGCCCTGTGGCAGGTCCGCACGTTGATCCCGTTCGACCGCATCCAGTTCGTCGAGGCAAGACGGGGGCCGCTCGACCGCATCTTCGGCCTAAATGTCCTCGTGGTGTACACCGCCGCCGGGCGGGCCGCCCACATCCCGGGCCTCAATCCATTGCAGGCAGAGGCCGTGAGAGAAGAGTTGGCCAAGGTTGCCGGAACCCTCACCGTCTAGCTCTCGGCGCCTCAATCCCGTGGCGGTGGTCGTGTGGTCGATCGAATCGGGTATCCGCTATGGACTCGGGCTCGTTCTCATTGCATTCAACTCCGGAGGCGCACTCCGTTGGTGGATCCCCCCGGCGATTGCAGCGATGGTGGCGCCCTCGGTGGTGCGTTACCTGCGATTCCGGTATGAGGTAACCGGCGACGCCCTGGTGGTCCAAGGGGGGCTTCTCTCGCAGTGGCGGCGAGTCATCCCGCTCGCTCGCATACAAAGCGTGGAAGTCGTGCAGAAGCTCAGGCACCGGTTGCTCGATGTCGTGGAATTGCGTGTCGAAGCGGCCGGGGGGCGCTCGACCGAAGCGGCGCTCGTCGCTCTCGATCCGGCTGAGGCCGAGAGGCTGCGCTCTATCTTGCTTCGGCGCGCCGAGGCGGCGCCCGGCGATGCCCGGGAGAAACCGCCACTGATGCATCTCCATCCCCGTGACCTCCTGCTCGCAGGAATCACAGGTGGCCGCGTCGCCGTGATCGCCGCTCTACTCGGCTATGGCGAGCAGTTCGTCTCCGACGACCGGGCGGCTGCGTTGTTCGAAGGGGTTCGATCACTCGGCGCCTCCGACCTCATGGTGGCGCTATGGGCAGGGGCGGTGATCCTCTCCATCTCGGTCGCGATCTCTTTGGTTGCGACTGTGGCCGTTTATTGGGACTTCACAGTTCGGCGCGAGTTTGACCGACTCGTCGTGACGCGCGGGTTGCTCGAACGCAGACGGGCGATTGTCCCCCTCCGCCGTGTTCAGGCGGTGGAGCTGCACGAGAATCCCGTGCGCAGAGCGCTCGGCCTTGCGGCCTTGTCCGTCGTCATTGCAGGTCAAACGGGTGAGAATCGGGAGCGGCAGGAAACAAGCGTTCTTCTCCCCATAGCCCGGCGCGCCGCGGCGCTCGAGGTCGCTACGATGGTGCTCGGCGCGCCGGAGTCCGTTGCGGCGGCACCCTTACAGCCTGCCCCGTCGAGCTCCCTGGTACGTCGGTTGACGATCGCAGCCGTGGGAGGTCTGGCCGCGGTGGCCGCAGGAGCCGTCGCGGGAGGGATCCTCCCCTCGGTGGGTGTGGCAGTGGGGGTGCTGTCCGGTGCATGGAGCTTCGGCGGTTGGCGGTCGCTTGGTCACACGGTTGTCGGAGAGCACGTCCTCGTGCGCCGGGGAGCGCTGGTGCGCAAGACGACGATCCTCAAGGCGGCCAACATCCAGCACCTGGTGCTGGTGACCTCGCCGACCCAAAGACCCTTCGGGCTGGCAACGGTGCAGCTGCGCATCCCTCGGGCCAGCCCCAGCGCCGTGGATCTGGAATTCTGGCGCGCCGAGACCAGGTTCGACGAGCTCACTGCGAAGGTCGCGGGCGAAACGGCCCCCGGATGAGCCCGGCAGCGCTGGGTCGCCGGGACGACGAAGACTACGGAGCCGCTTTTGCGCCGGTCCCCGCCAGAGTCTCGAGAATGTCGGAACCGTAGCGCTCGAGCTTGGTGGGGCCCACTCCGGAGATCCGTGCAAGCTCCCGAGCGTTGCGGGGCCGGTTGGAGGCGATGTCGGCGAGAGTTGAATCGTGAAACACGACGAAGGCCGGTACCGCATCAGCTTTGGCGCGAGCCGATCGCCACCGCTTCAGCGCCCGAAGCTCGGAGGAGTCGTCCACCGCGTCCCGGTCCGCGCTGCCGGCCGGACGCCCGCGCGCCGGCGCGCCGGCAGTGACGCCAAGCTCAGCCAGAAACCGGCTCGGATGCTGCTTGCCCGAGGCCACCCAACTCAGGGATAGATACCGCTTCGCTCGGGTCATGCCGACATAGAGGAGTCGCCGCTCCTCTGCGATCGCTTCGTCGGTGCGCGCCCGCTTGAAGGGAAGCTCTCCTTCCTCCAGACGAGGCAGCATCACGGCGTCGAATTCCAAACCCTTGGCTCGATGGTAGGTGAGCAGGTTCACGCCCCACGCTGCGCCCTGAGGCGAAAAGCGCGCCTCCATCTCCTCGGCGAAATCCGCGACACTTCTGGCCCCGTCGTCGAACTCCTCGGCCAACCGGACCAGGCGGCCCAAATCGTTCTGGCGGGTGCTTTCTCTTTCTCCGAGACCCTCTGTGGCGCCGCCCGTCCATCCCTCGCCTTGCGCGACCCGCCTTACCTGCACCGCTACGTCTAGAGCGCGCGACCGTTTGAGCTTGGGCATCAACCGGCGGGCTGCTTGCCGGGCGAGGAAGGCCCCGTCGGCTACGCGAAAAGGTATGCCCGCATCGGTGAGCAGCTCCTCATAGTCTTCCGACCGCCAGTTGACACGGTAGAGAACCGCCATCTCCTCATAAGCGATCCCCTCCTGGACGTGGAGAGAGCGAAGCTGATCGACGACGAAGCGGTTGGCGGTGTCGGGATCGGCAAAGGGGCTCAGAGATGGTGCAGTCGCAGGAGGTCGGACGGAACGAAGCCTCTTGGGAGCACCGCTGAGATGCGGCACCAAGCGGTTGGCCAAGTCGAGGATCTCGGGACTCGAACGGTAGTTGTCCTCAAGACGAACCACCGTTGTGTTCGAGTAGCGTTGCGGCATCTCTAGGAGATAGCGCGCGCTGGCACCCGTGAACGAGTAGATCGATTGATAGTCGTCCCCCACGACACAGAGGTCATCCCGCTGACCGAGCCATCGCTCTAGCAGAGACTGCTGGAGCAGGTTGACATCCTGGTATTCGTCGACCGTGAAGGAAGCGTAGCGCGCCTGGAAGCGCTCGCTTGCGAACTCATCTGCGTCATACATGCGTATAGCAAGCTCGAGCAGATCTTCGAAGTCGACGTAGCCTCTCGCTTCCTTGCGGGACTCGTATGTGTGCCAGACTCCCACCATGAGATCCGCCGGAATCGGCGGTTCGTGATCGCCAAGCGACTCCAGGTAACGCGGTGGGGTAAGCCTCCGATTCTTTGCCCATTCGATCTCGGTGGCGAGATCGGCGGCCGGACGGAAACGGTAGGGCTTTGGCAAGGTGTTCGCAATTTGCCGCAATGGCGCTGCCTTCGAGGAGAGAATCTGGCCCGGGGACTCAACTGCAAGGGCATGGAGCTGCGCCAGGGCTGCGGAATGAAAGGTTTGGGTTCGTACCGGACCGGCATCCAGCACGGCAAGCCTGGCTCGCATCTCCGAGGCCGCTTTATCCGTGAAGGTGACTGCGAGTATGGCCGTGGCCGGAAAGGCCCGCTCCCGGACCTGATTGGCAATCCGGCGTGTGATCGCCGTCGTCTTACCGGAACCCGCTCCGGCAAGAATGCAGACGGGACCTCGCACCGCGCCCACAGCAGATCTCTGGTGGCTATTGAGACTCTGCATGATCGTGCTTTCGTCCATGTCTAGACACTCTACGGTTCCAGGGTGACGAGATGCCGGAGGTCGTGCCGTCCGGGGGCAATCCAACGGTGAGCGTTAGGGTGAGCCGGGTGGCAGAAACTCCGGCGGGTCTCCCGAACCGCAGACAGAGCCTGGACGGGCAGGACCTCGACGGCAGGCAGCTTCGGCTCTCGTGGGCGATAGCCCGTCAGCTATACCGTTGCCCCGGCTGCGGTTCCACGGTTGAGGTCGGCAACGAGCACATCGTTGTCGCCTATCCGGGTGACGATCCCCCCTACTATCAACATTGGCACCGGCGCTGCGCCCTTGCTCTGGTGCGTTCGATGGCAAGCGTGTACACCATCCCTGCGCCGGGTCCGCCGGGGGAGACGGCTCGCGGGGGGCGCCCGAAGAAGCGTCGGCGGAGACGCTAAGTGCCTTGGTCTCAAACAGGCGCGGGTTCGTTCACGATGCCGTCGCCGTTACGGATGTTGCCGCTGGCGTAGCCACCGGTTGAGTCCTTTGGCTGGCAGTCTGCAGCACCCGGCCCGTAAGGTCGGTCCGCACGGTCCCACCAGCGAACACCCGGTCCTCCGTTGCCTCCGAAGACATTGTCGTAGACGGCGACACGCGGGCTATTGTAGACGGCGACCCCGGCGAGAGCATTGTCCTGGATGCGGTTGTCTCGAATAATTATGTCGCAACTGATCTCGATGAAGATCCCATAACGCGAGTTGCCGGTTATGAGGTTGTCTTTGAACTTATCGAAGCGTGCACCCGTGTCGGCGTGCACGCCGTCACAACCATTGTTGATCAGGCGATTGCCGGTAACCGAGACGTGGTTGCCGACCACCATGTGCACTCCACCGCTGTTCCAGCATGGGTTGTCTCCGTGCACCGGCTCGAGATCGAGATTGTTGTCGTGCACGTAATTGTAGAACAGGTCTACCCAACCACCGCCGACCTGGATGCCGGATTGGCTGTGGTGATGGACGTCTAGGTCCCGGCAGGTGCTGCCTGCCCGGCAACGCACCCCAACAACGGCACCGGCCACTTCGAAACCGTCGAGCCTGCCACCTTGTCCCGAGGTCAACTCACCCTCGATGCGCACGTCTGGAGCCGCATACCACCGGGCTCGCGCAGGCTGGATCAGGTCGCCGACGTAGGTTCCGGGCTGAAACCACAAGGCCTCAGCCGTCGACTTGACCGCCTGGCGATAGCTGTCGACCACCTCGCCCCTGATTTCACAGGACACCATCTTCTCCGAGAAGCAGACGTCGGTCCCCAGGCCCCCGAGGGCCTCGTCTACGCCGCCGCCGCCCACCAGAACATCGTCGCCGGGCCCGCCGAACAGGGTGTCATCACCATTCTGCCCCATCACTCGATCGTTGCCCCTATTGCCATTCAGGCGATCGATGCCTCTGCCCCCACACACCAGATCGGCCTCCCTGTTGGCCCTGACCTTGTCGCTTCGGGCATGCGCCTGCACCACATCCCGGTCGGGGCGGCCCGAAATCGTATCCGGGCGGTGTGTGCCGACAAAGGTTGCGCTCACACCGGAGCATTCGATGGCGGCCGCTTCAGCCTCGGTTGCCGCGATGGTCAGGATCGTGGTGGCAGCTCCGACGAGGAACAGGGTGAGGAGCCAGCCTGGTCTTATGACCGGCTGCCCGGAATATGAGCCCCGCGCTTCCATCGTGTCCCCCGAACGGATCGTCCTTTTGCATCTCCGAGTCTAAAGGACCTGATGTCTTTATGTAGCGGAATGCTCACAGATTTGCCGGTGGTCCAATCCCCCTCCTTGAGCGGAGGGGGATTGGTACCCCTTACGGCTGGTTGATGACGCTGTCGCCGTTCAGAGCGTTGCCGCTCTGGCTGCCGCCACTCTTATTCTTAGGAGAGCAATCCGCGGCACCGGGAGCGTAGTTGCGGACGGCACGGTCCTTCCACTGGATGCCCACACCGTTGCCTCCGAAAGTGTTGTTTGTGACACGTATTCTCGGGCTGTTGCCGATATAAACGCCGGCGTTGTCGTTGTTCCGAATGGTGTTTCCTTCGACCACCTCATCACAGCTCGTTTCGATGAAGACCCCGAAGCGCGTATTGTTCTCCACCACGTTGTTACGGAAGCTGCCAAATCGCATGCCGATGTCCGCGTGGACGCCATCGCAGCCGTTGTGAATCAAGCGGTTGCCCTCGACGACCACGTTGTTGCCCACGACCATGTGGACTCCGCCGCTGTTCCAGCACGGATTGCCACGGACCACGGGGTTCAGGTCCAGGTTGTTGTCGTGCACGTAGTTGTTGAGGAGCTTGACTCCGTCCGACCCTACGTGGATGCCCTCTTGGCTATGGTGGTGCACGTCGAGGTTCTGGCAGACACCACGACACACGACGCCGACCTCACCACCCGACACCTCGAAGCCACTCAGCACCGACCCTTCGCCGGATACGAGCTCACCTCTGATGTGCGTCCCGGGGCTCGCGTACCAGCTGCTCGCGGCGGGCTGGGTGAACCGGCCGCTGTAGGTGCCGGGCTTGAAGAGAACCGTGCCGGAGCCCGCTGCGATCGCTTCCCTGACACTCGACACCACTCGTGCACCGGCGGCTCCAGTTCCCGTTTGGGCACCAGACCCAACCTTTGCCTCCACCGACGTCATCGTTGCCAGCATCGAGATCATGCATACGACCGCGACTGCAACTCGCCGGGCGGCACCCGAGCGCGCCACGCTGTTTGCCCGCGCGCCCCTTTCGTGTAGTTCACTGCTCACGTTTTCTCCAATCTCATGCCGTCGGCATGTACTCGATGGCCCGCTCCTCGCGCCCCGATTCGGACATAACACTCTTGTGATGTCACTCCATGCTTCCGAACGAATACTTTGCGTTCGGCGGCACAAGGGATATCCGCGGTTGCCGAACCGTAGCCATTAATGGCAGTGGCGTCCATAGAAAACCACCAAACAACCGCAGATTCTTTTTGCCCCCAACCCACAAAGAGTGCGGGTCTCTTTACGAATCGCTGTTCTGAAATTTAAGCGTCAATGTCTTTTTGCCCGAAACCCCTAGTGCTAGACAACCAAGCGCTGTCGCACCGCGCATCTGTGTTACTCGAGGGACGAGAGCACGAAGAGATTTCTGCTCCGTTCACCTGAGTCGATGGCCACCAATGGGGTGCGGTCGCCGGTCACAACCAATCCTTCGGGCTGCTCGATCTCGGGGGGCAGATTCCAGAGCGACGCAACCTCGAGATGCTCTTGTGCCGGATCCAAGGTTCTCTTGAGCTGTGCGATACAGGCCGACTCATCGCTGAGCAGATAGAGGCCTGCATCGGGGCCGACCGCAATGTCACTAATGTCCTTTATGGCTTTACCGGCGGAGCTCGACAGGCGCCAAATCGTGAGCAGGCTGAACTCCGTGCGCTGCTCCTGCGGGAGGGGAAACTCGTCGGAGGTGGCAAAGAGCAGATCCGGCGCGAGCCCCTCAGGCCGTTCCTCGCTGGGCCCGTACTCCATCAGCACCGGAGGATCCTTTTCCTTGGCGACCAGGATGTGACCGTTTCGGAGCAAAACCAGTCCCTCGCCCTGAGAGTTAGGTGATGTCCCCAAGGCAAAATCGTCACCCTCAGGAGTCCTGTTGGCCAGCGTGATGCGGGTCACGAGATCGTCCATGGCCGGGTTCAGGACGAAGACAACGGCGGGCTCCTCCTGGAGGACGAAAACCCTCCCGCTGGCGTCTCCATCGGCGGCCTCCCATTGGGACCCCTGGGTGGGCTCGCCTTCGGAGAGAACGTCCTCGAGTGGTAATCGGTGGAATTGGCGAGGTGTGACGCCCACCTCGAGGTCGGCTACCAGAATTGTGAACTCATCGTCCCCCACCGCCAGTACCTGCAGTCCACGCCCATCGGGGCGATGCCGCTGTCCGAGCCCCGAGATCTCGAGGAGATCAAGGTCGGCGGTGTCCTTCACTGTGAGCTGCTGTGGTGGCACGGGCCTCCGATCAATATGTCGAGGGATGGGGCTACAGATCATGTTCTCCAGAGA
>JALZIO010000274.1 GCA_030860245.1 Actinomycetota bacterium
GAACCAGGAAGAACAAGAAGAATGCCACCAATAACAGCCCCACGAGCTTCTTCAGGCTCATCCATCACATGCTAAGCCTGGCCGGGGCAGGGAGGATGGATTAGGGGTGAGTCGATCCCGGTGAGCAGTACGCTGCACTCGCCCTCCGATCCAGTTTCACCCTCCGATATCTACGAGGACCGGGGCTCGGGGAGCCACCGGTAGCCCACGCCCGGCTCCGTCGTGATCCATCTTGGGCGCGCCGGGTCGTCGTGAAGCTTCTGACGGAGCTGCCGCACGTAGAGGCGTAGGTAATGTGATTCCGTTCCGTATCCCGGCCCCCATACCGTTCGAAGTAACCACCCGTGGGTCAGCAACTTGCCGGGGTTGGTCGCCATCGCTTCCAATAACCTGTATTCCGTCGGTGTCAGATGGATCGGTTCACCGTTCATCTTGATGAGTTGTCGCGGGAGGTCGATCTCGAGCTCGTCGAAGATCAACACGGGGTCCGGGTGCTCGGGGGATGATCGTCGCAGAACTGCTCGCATGCGCGCGAGTAGTTCCTTGGTCGCGAAGGGCTTCGTCACGTAGTCATCCGCTCCGGCGTCGAGGGCCGAAGCCTTCTCATCCTGGCTTTCGCGCACCGAAAGAACGATCACGGGTATGTCCGACCAGGTCCGTAGCCTTGTGATGACGGTGTGGCCGTCAACTTTGGGAAGGCCGAGATCCAGGAGGACGAGGTCGGGAGGCTGCTCGGCGATCATCCGGAGCGCCGTATCTCCGTCGCCCGCCGTGGCTATCGAGTACCCCCTCGCCCGCAGGGCGTTCGCCACGGCTCGAAGCATCTGCTCGTCGTCGTCAACGACCAGAACCCGAGGCTCCGACGCGGCGTCAGTCACGACCGTCGTCCTCGTCCGTCGGCAGCTCGAAGGTGATCACCGCGCCCCCTCCTGGCTGGTCTTGGGCCCAGATGCGCCCGCCGTGGGCGGTGATCGCCGCCTGAGCGATGGCGAGGCCCAGACCCGTTCCGGCGATCTCGCGATCGCCACGTTCGAAGGGCTGAAAGATGCGTTCCCGGTCGGTGGTCGCGATCCCCGGCCCGCGGTTGGCGACGGTTACGCGCACCTTCTCGGGAGCTCCCACCGCACTGATGCGGATGGGCGTGCTAGCGGTGCCGAACTTGACGGCGTTCTCGATGAGGTTGGTGAGCACCTGATCGATCTGAACTACGTCTATCGACATCTCGGGAAGGTCACCTCGAAGGTCCAGTTGAATCTCGCGCCCATCGAGAAGTGGTTGCAGTCGCGCCACCACGGCCTCGATGAGCTCGTCTATGGCCGCCGGAACGCGGGCCGGTATGAGTGCGCCGGCGCGGAGCCGAGCGAGATCCATGAGGTTGTTCACCACGCGATTGAGATGCTCGGCTTCTTGTCTGATCGTGTCCAGATGTTCGAAGCGTTCGTTCTCTGTGAAGGGGGATCCTTCGAGCATGCTCGTGACGGAAGCGGTGATCGCAGCGAGCGGAGTCTTGAGGTCGTGGGTTACCCCGGAGAAGAGAGCAGCTCGAAGACGATTCGTCTCCGCCTCGAGCTGCGCGTCGCGAACCTCGTCTGCGAGGCGTGTAGCTCGCAGAGCGAGAGAGAGTTGCCCGCCCACGTTTTGCAGCACGGCCTTTTCGTCGCCGGTCAAGCTCCCTCTCGAAGCCGGAGGAGTTGCCCTGAGCACCCCGACGGATTCGCCTTTGGCCGATAGCTCAATCTCACAAGGGGCACCCAGCTCCCCACCCCTCGAGATACGCACGGCTTCGGCGGCCGGCGTTTCGATGTCGCATTCCGCTAGAACGAGGAGTCGCGTCAGGCTCTCGGCCAAGCCCTTCAAGACGCCTTCGAGCTCTCGGCCCGATAGCAGACGGTTGTTGAACTCGTTCATGAGCCGAGTCTGCGCTTCTCGCCTTTCCGCTCGCGCTCTGGCCTGCACCGCCGTTGACAGTAGGAGGCCGGTGACGACGGACACCGTCAGGAACACGATCAACGCGACGAGGTCTTGCAACCTCCCAACCACCAGGGTGTGGAGCGGTGGGGTGAAGAAGAAGTTGAGGGCTAGGAAAGAGAGAACGGAGGCGGCCACGCCCGCCGGGAAACCACCGATGCCGGCTGCGATCGCCACCACGAGGACGTAGAGGAGGGCGGTCGTTGTCCGTGTTGGCGGGTTCCGCAGGAGCGCCAGTAGGGTCACAAACGCGGGGCCGGCCGCCGCGGCAAGGACGCTGCGAGCCGCGTGCCGACGGTCTTTCCCCATGGTCAAGACGGCACGATCACGCATGGGCGGGAAACAAACTAGGGATGCCTCCTATCTGTCTCGACCCTACCGCGCTGAAAACTGTCGGAATCCTTACGGTTCCTAACGCCTCGCTTACGCGCTTGGTACCGATACTTGGTGGATGCCGAGGTCAACATCAACGCGCGATGATGATCGGCCGCGGCCGAGCAATGGAGCGCGGCCGGCG
>JALZIO010000318.1 GCA_030860245.1 Actinomycetota bacterium
GGGTTCGTACCCCCCCGACGCCCATCGCCTCGGCGCGCCTCGGTATCTGGCGAGGAGGTACAGGCAGATCAGGGCAACCGTGAGGGCCAAGATCTGGCTTCCGGTCAGACCCAGGTAGCGCCGGTCCACCCGCAGGAAATCGGTCACCAAACGGGCGGTCCCGTACCAGATAACAAAGACGATGGCGAGGAGTCCCCCCCGCCGCCGGTGGCTCGCCAACCACAACAGGAGCCCGAGAAGCAGCAACGTCGAAAGGACATCGTAGAGAGCGGTCTGGTGCACGGTGACATCGAAGCACCCGAGCGACGGAGCGCCCCCGTTCTCCACCGCCGCCCGATACCCGGCCGCATCGACGGGGGGCTCGCCGCCGGCCTCCCCGAGACAACGCCAGCCCAGCGGCGAGGTCGTCTGTTTACCGAGGTGATCTCCGATCACCAGATCGCCGATCCTGCCGATGACGATTCCGAGCGCCAGGCCGGGTGCGACCACGTCCATCGCACCCCAAAAGGGGATCCCGTGACGGCGCATGTAAGGGATCGAAGCCAGCACTGCGCCGGTGATCCCGCCCAACAACGAGATACCGCCCTCCCAGACCTTAAAGACGCCGAGCGGGTCGCTTCCGCCGTCGGTGACGCTGGAGACGTGGCCGAGCACGTAGCCGATGCGCGCCCCTGCGATGGCGCCGAGCATCGCCCAGAACAGCCCGTTCCAGATGTCTGTCTCCTCCGGTCCCCCATATCTGCGCGCCACGTACACTCCGAGGCGCGCACCCACCAGAACGCCCAAGGCGATTCCGATTCCATGAGGAGATACAACGAGGGGACCGATCTCGATGCGTGGGAGGATGACCCAGGCAAGGGGATCGACGCCGAGCCTTACCTGCGCGGCGAGTATCATGGGGGCATCCGCCCGGTGTCGACGAAGCAGCGATGCGTGACGGGCATCTTCTGTGCGAAGAAGGTCTCGACGGCCTCCGCGTAAGCTCGAATCTCGGACTGAGCTGCTGCTGCGTTACGAAGCGACAGGAAGTTCATCAGCGAGCGGGCGTTAACCGTCCAATAGAACTGAGTAAAGACGCCGAACGGAAGCAGGGCGCGCGCCAACTCCTTGGCGACCCCTTTGTCCATCAGCGCCTGATACTCGGCGTAGAGCTCCTTGTAGACGCGCTCGAAGGTTGCGATCGTGTCGTCGGCGAGGGCCGGGTCGACGGGCTCGAACGAATACGAGCCTGGCTTTCCCACCTGCGAGCGGACCGCCCCGGGTTCCGGAATGTAGAAGTCGCCCTCAAGCTGGTGGTATCTGCCGGATTCCTCATTGAAGGAAGAAAAGCGATGTCTGAACCATTCGCGCGCGACGAAGATCGGCGCCCGGATGTGAAAGCGGAAAGAGTTGTGCTCGATAGGACTGCCGTGACGCTCGCGCATGAGAAAGCGGATGAGCCCGGCATCCTTGTCGCCCATAGCCTCCTTCCGCACGGCAAAGCTCACGCGCGCCGAATTCACCACCGAGAGATCGCTCGCCATAGCGTCGTCGAGGCGCACAAAGCCGTGCTCGAATAGCTCGATCTGGGCTTCGAAAGTTTCGATTTCGGTCATGGTGGAATCCTCCCATGCAGTTGTGACGTGGCCGCCTCTAGCGGCGCAGGATTCGGTTCTCGGCACCGGGCGCAATGTAGGCCAGCCGGCCCCTACAGACAACCGCCACTACCGGAGGGATGATCGGGCCGGCGAGGTCCGGCGCGCCCAACACCACCGCATCGGCGCGACCGCCCAACTCCAGCCGGCCGACCCGGCCATCGAGCCCCAGGGCACAAGCGGCATTGACGGTCGCCGCCGCGAGGGCTTCCGCCGGACTCAGCCCGAGGGTCCCGCAGGCAAGCCCGAGCACACGCGCCATACCGGGGGCGCCCACCACGGGGCCCGAGTCGCTGCCCAACGCTACCGCTGCCCCTGCCTCGATCAAGGCACGGGCAGCAGGCTGCCGGCTCTGTCCGATGGCGAGGGTGGAGGCAGGCAGGAGGACGGCCGCCGTGTCGCTGGCCGCAAGATCGTCTATGGCGTCGAGCGATGTGTGGTTGAGGTGGTCCGCCGTGGCGAAGCCCCATCTAGCGGCAAAGGCCGCCGTTTGATTGTCGGCGAACCGGTCGGCGTGGATCCGCATTCGCAAACCGAGCTCATGTGCTGCTCCTGTCAGACGCGCCGCGTGCTCGAGAGCAAAGGAGAAGAGTTCGACATGGATGTCGCAGGCTGAGGCAAGGCCCTCACGCGCCACCTGGGGCAGCAGGGAGGTCGCCGCCTCCCCCACCCACTGACCCTGTGACTTCCCGGGAGGCACAACATGGGCGGCGAGGCAGGTAGTAGTGACACACTGCGGCACGCGCGCCCTGAGGGCTTGCGCGAGCCGCAAGTGCCGGAGCTCTCCGTCGACCGAGAGGCCGAGGCCCGACTTCGTCTCGAAGGAGGTCGTGCCCCCGGCGAGCATCCCGGCCGCAAGGCGCTCGGAGAATGCGACGACGGCATCGTCGGATGAGACTGCCAGCGCGGAGGAGCAGCCGAAGACCCATTCGGGACCCTGTTCGGACCCCGGCGCAGGAGCCACATAGGGCAGGTGGGTGTGGGCGTCGACAAACCCGGGCACGACGGTACAACCCACGGCGTCGACCTCGATCTCGGCGAGCCTCGGCGATCGGAGACCGGTTATGCGGCCATCTGAGCAGGAGAGCGAACCGGTCGCGTTGGGCTGCTCGGCCCCCATTGCCGTTCCACGCAGCGGGCCCCGACCTCGAAATGGAAGGAGGGTCGTTGCACCTCTGATCGCCAGGGTTGTTATGTGGGCAGGCCCCGGGTCAAAGGCCTGTAATAACGAGCGTCTAGCTGGCGACCCTCCGGCGCGTCGCGACGGCCCGGCCTTTCGTCCGATCAACCGCCGCCGCACCCTGCTTCCTGGTGACCTCGGTGGTGGCGCGCGCCGCCTTACGGGAGGCGTCCGCCGCCTTGCGGGCCTGCTTGCGGGTCTTCTTGAGCTCGCGGGAGTTGACGATGCCCGAAACTTCCTTCTGGCCTCTTCCCCAGGCGATGTCGAGCAGGCTGGACGCTGCGGCCGCGGTTGTAGAAGCGGCCGCTGCGGTCGCCTTTGCCGACTTGGACGTCGCCAGCGCCGCTGCACGGGTGCGCTTCGCCTCGCGCGACCCGACGAGGTCCTTTCGCGTTCTGCGCACAGACTTCATGCTCTTCTTCTGGAGGTCACCCACATTCTTCATCAGCTTGCTTCTCTGCTTGCGGGCTTTCTTCTGCTTGCGCCGGATCGAGCGGTTCGACATTGGTTCCTCCCTGAGCCTGGTTTGTGTCCCAAGAGTACCCGAAACGGCCCACGCCCCGCCTCCGCGAAACAACGGAGGCGATCTTCTGAAGGGTGGGGCCCTCCCCGAAACGCCGGTGGTGCCGGTTCGAGACCGGCGTGACGCTATTGGACGCCGGTGGTGGGCGGATCCTCCGGTGAGGTCAACTCAAGCCCCAGAGCGTCGAGCACACCGACGACCTCCGGAGCGCTCCATCCCCGCTCCCTCAGCTCCTGCGCGAGACGGAGCGTCACATCGGTGAGCTCTTCCTGTTCGAAAGACTCGTACCCGTCGAGGAACCCGCGCGCATAGTCCCACGACACGTATTGGTCGGGGTCGGGGTCAAAGGCCGGCTCGTGCACAGGCGATTCACCTGCGTCGAGCAGCTCTTTGAGGTTCCCAGCGAGGAGGTCCCAGCTGAGGTAGTGATCCTCCTCGCAATCGGGACAGTAGAACACCGCACCTTTGATGCCCTTCGGACGGAGCACCTCCTTGAGAACCTCGACGTCGATGAGGTCCTGCTGGAGGGCGACGCGCTCGTCTTCCTCCAGGGGCGCTTCGTCGTCGAAGGGACGGTCGTCTTCCATCGCGCCATGGTAAGGCCCTTGGCAACGAGCGCCGCGAAATGCCCGACAGTGGAGGCGCCGCCAAGGGCTGTGCCTGTTACCCCGCTCCCAGCCCGAGGTAAAGGTCGATCATCTGGTCTCCGACCAGAACCGACGCCACGGCGCCGAGCGACAGGAAGGGGCCAAATGGGATGGCGGATTTGCGGCTGCCCCCGGTGAGCAAGACGACGACGCTGACCAGGGAACCGAGCAGGAAGGCCGTGAACATCGCGACCAACACGAGGCCCGGCGCGCCGAGGTAGCCGAGGAAGGCCCCAAGGAGGAGACCAAGCTTCACGTCGCCACCCCCCAACCCCTTGGGCATCAAGAGCGTCACCGCTAAGAAGAACCCGGCGAAGACGGCCGCGCCCACCAGCGCCCCTGAGATCGACCTCTGGGTGCCGCCGACGATCCCAAGACCCACGAGGCCCATCCATGCCAGGACGAACCCAAGCCCAACCAGCCAAGAGCCAGGCCGGCTCCCGGATTCACGATCGGGACCTCGTCTCGGAAGGAGGATCCACAACAGCCCCGCGACGGCCGCTGCCGACGCAACGACCACCCCCGACATCCGACCGAAGGTGTCCTCGCTGACGGCGTCGACGAGGAGTAGAAGCGCCCCGACGGCGAGCGCAGGAAAGATGATCCGATCGGGCAGCAGCCGATGCTCGAGGTCGATGACGCTGAGCATTATCAGCACCCAGAAGAAGGCCGAATAGACGGCTGCCTTCAGGGTTGGGCCGAACCTCAGCGCGGCGAGTGCGAACAGGATCGCAGTGAGGAGCTCGATCAGGGGGTAGCGCACCGAGATCTTGGCGCCGCAGTGCCTGCAGCGCCCCCCCTGTCTCAAATAGCTCAACACGGGGATGTTCTCGGCCGCAGTGATCGTGTGTCCGCACGCGGGACATTCGCTCCGCCCGTTCAAACTTGCGCGAAGCGGAATACGGTAGGCCGCCATCGTTGCGAAGCTGCCGAAGATGAGACCCAGAACGGCGGCAAGCGCTGCAAAGAGAGCGATCACCTCGGTGCAGAGACCGCGGCCGGGCGCTGGGAACGGGCGACCGCATAGATGCCGGCGAGGATTGCAGCGCCCCCCGGAAGGACGAGGGGCGAGGGCACCTCGTCCAAGAAGACAAAAGCCAGAAGAATGGTCACGACGGGCTCGAGCATCACGGTCACGGTCACAGTCGTTGCATCGAACGCTTTGAGGACGAAGTTGATCATGGTGTGGCCCAGTAACTGCGGCCCCGCCGCCATCAGGGCCACGATGAGCCATGTCCGTCCCGACCATCCCCACAATGGGACACGGGCGATTCCACAGGCGAGCAACAGCGCCACCGCAGCGAAGCCATAGGCGATCGTGGCGTACTCGAGGGTCCCCAGATTCCGACGCGCCCGCTGGCCGGCCATGAGGTAGCCCGCAGCGGCAATGGCGCCGGCCAGCGCGAGCGCATCACCGGCGATAGATCCGCCGGCGAAGTCTCCGCCGCCGATAGCCCCCACCCCCGCGATCGCAAGGGCGATTCCCACCCATCCGCGCCCGGTCAATCGGACTTCGAACAGCACACGGTCGGCGGTTGCGACGAATATCGGCGTGGTGGACACCAGGAGAATCGCCGAGGCCACTGTCGTGAGGCCTACGGAGCTGATCCAGGTGCCGAAGTGGACCGCCAGGAAAGCTCCGGCCAGGGCAGGGAGAAGGTATTGCCTGGGGGTCATACCCAAGAATCTCACCCGCGCCCACGGGGCCAGGCAGATCGCACCGAGGGCACAGCGCCAAAAGGCGAGCGCAAGCGCCGGAGCACCTTCGGCGTAGCGAACCAGGATCGCGGAGGATGAGGTTACGAGGATTGCGAGTCCCAGGCGAAGCCAGGGTTCGGCCCGTTCCCCTCCTCCGGTCCGGGTGGCGATGGCTCGCATCGGCTGCACCATAAAGCCCCGGGGCCACGTCTAAGCGGTCGAGCATGGGCACGGCGCGCCGAACAGAAACCCGCGCCGGGGGTCAACTGAAATAGGGTTGGCCCGGTGTCGACAGTTCCCGGGCCGGCCCCCGGATCGCCCACCCTTGGAGTCGGAGCCGTCGTGCTGCGGGACGGATTGCTCCTCATGGTGCAACGGGCTCACGATCCCGGCGCCGGGTTGTGGTCCATCCCCGGGGGGAAGGTCGAGACGGGCGAGTACCTGGTTCAGGCAGTGCAGCGAGAGGTGCTGGAGGAAACGGGCCTGAGGGTCGAGGTCGGCGATCTCCTCGGCATCCACGAGATCATCGGGCCGGTGCACTACGTCGTGCTCGACTACACGGCCGAGGTCGTCGGGGATTCCACCGCCCGGGCCGCAGGCGATGCCGCAGACGTCCGCTGGGTTCCCCTTCACGCCATAGGCGGCCTGGATTGCACTCCGCGCTTCGAAGAGACCATGGCGGGTTGGGGGGTACTGCCCTCAGCAGACGAGCAAGGTGACTAGGTCGGCCTTATTCGCAGTCGCTCCGCCTGCAGGATCGGTGTCGACCACCTTCGAGCCTCCATCACAGATCTCCAGCACGCTGACCCGGAAACCGGCGCGCTCGAGCTTGTCTCTGGCCGGATCAACTTCCTCGCCACGCACGTCGGGGACGGTCAACTCGGGGAACTCAGGTCCCGCCGAGACGACTATCTGCACTTCGCTGCCGAAGGCGGCCAGGGTGCCGGGGGCCGGGGTGATCTCAACCACGTCACCCTCTTCGACATCGTCCGAGTAGGCCTCCTGGAGCAATGGAACGAAGCCCGCGCGCTTGAGCTCGGACCGGGCCTGCTCTGCGTCCGCTCCGTCGAGGGAGGGGATCTCGGTGGGCGAGGGCCCCTTGCTCAGAATGAGCTCGACGCCGCTTCCCCAGGCTCGCTTGGCTCCTGCAGCGGGGACCTGCTCGATGATGTCGCCTTCCGGCTCGGTCGAGTTGCGCTCCGACAATCTCGAGGGCTCCATGTCGACCTTGTCCATCTGCACCTGCGCGTCCTCGAGGTTCAGGCCGAGGAGCAGCGGCACTTTCACTCGGGGCGGGCCGTCGGAGATGACCAACCCAACCGTCGAGCCCTCCCGCAGGATTCCCGAGCGGTCTTGGGACAAGACCACCCCCTCCGGGGCGGTTCGGTCCTTCTTACGGCCTTCGACCCGAGCTCCCAGGCCCGCGCCCTCTGCCCGCTCGACGGCGGCAGCGCGCGTCAGACCCACGAGCTCCGGCACCCTTACGTCCTGCGGTAGCACCACCGACGCGAGGGCGCGGCCGGCCACGAGGGCAAGGATGGCGGCGATCACCCCCAGCAGCAGGCGCCGTGACCTTCGTTGGGCGTCCCGGTCCTGACGGCTTGGTCTGCGGGGCGCTTCGATGTCGGGCACATCCTCACCTCCGATCACCTCGTCGACCAAGCTCTCAACCGGGTCCGGGGGGCGGCGGGACGCGGCCAGTGAGCGCTGGAGGGCGAGGGCCATGTCGGAGGCATGCGGGAACCGATCGGCCGGATCTGCGGCACACGCGCGACGCACGATGTCGTCGAGCGCCCGCGGCACCTTTCGAATGTGTTTCGAGGGAAGGATCACCTTCTCGGATGTCGGGGGTCTGCCACTCACCACCTCCGCCAGCACCGCACCGGCAGTCCAGATGTCCGAGGCAGGCGTCGCAGGACGGCCCTCGCCCTGCTCAGGTGACAAGTAGCGGGAACTCGCATGGAGACCGGCAATGCCGTGTGCGCCTCCAGCGGCTCCGGGCGAAACGAGTCCGAAATCGGTTAGCTTCACGGCCCCGTGGCGCGCGATCATGATGCTCTCGGGTCGGATTGCGCCGTGAACGATGCCCATCGAATGCGCCGCGCTCAGGCCGTCACACACCGCCAGCATGATCTCTGCGGCAGACGGAGGATCGAGACGGCCCTGGGTGACGAGAACATCTCGCAAATCGACTCCCGGTAGATGCTCCATCACCATGAAGCAGGTTCCGTCGTCCTCGCATCCCCAGTCGAAGATCGTCACCACGTGGGGGTGTGACAGCCGGGCTGCAGCGCTCGCCTGCGCCAGCCAGGTCTCCTCGGTGGAGTCTTCGGTCGGGCCGGCCCGGAGGACTCTGACCGCCACCGGCCGTTCGAGGAGGGCGTCCTGTCCGAGGTAGACGTCCCCCGTCCCTCCGGCGACACGGCCTGCGAGCCGGTACCTACCCGCCAGGGTGGCGCCGGCCAGCTCGGAGACGAGGTGCAAGGCAAACCTCCTGGACGAGTGCAACAACAGACTACAGAACGATACTCACGCATCAAGGCTAGCTCTTCGTCGCAATGAGGTTACCGGCGAGGCTGGGCCACCGGCTGGATTTCGGCGACCAGGGGGAGATGGTCGGAGGCATCGGTGGTAATCGTCCATGTCCGCACCACTTCGATCCCGTTCCCTGCAAACACGTAGTCGATCTGGCGGTGCCGCCAGAGGTGCACATAGGTGCCGTGCCGGCCGGGGCCCGGGTCGAGACCCGCGTCCTGCAGGGCGGACAGACCCTTCCGGTCCTGGTTGAGGTCGCCGAGCACTATCACCGGGCGGCCGGCGCGCCGAGCCATGGCGGCCAGTGCTGAGGTCTGCTTGGGGCGGATATCCGCCTGCGTGGCGAGATGCGTTGCGAGCACCGCCAACCCCCGCCATGAGGCGCCCATGACCCCGCGTGCCTGTTCATCGCCGGCCTTTGGAAGCTCTCGGTAAGTGAGCTCCGACAATCCCTCCCCCGCCAGCGCCAGCCCGTACCGGCCCCGGCCCCGCTTCAGTACGGAGCGAAAGTGGACGGGGAGACCAGTGAGCTCGCCGAGGACCTGCGATTGGTCCACCATCCCCGTGCGGTCGAGCCCCCGGTCGACCTCCTGGAGGGCGATCAGGTCGGCCTGAGTCGCCGCCATGGCGCGGGCTACCCGATCGAGGTCGATCACCCCATCGGCGCCCTTGCCGTGACGGATGTTGAAGGTGGCAACCCGGTAGATGGTCATGGTCGCCGCATTGTGCCAGAGGTCCCACGCCCCGGCTCGGGAGCCTCGGCGCGCCCGGGGGCGGCGTGGCTCGGGGCAGGCGCTGCAAGGGCGAAAGCGAACTCGGTAAGAGACCCTCGTGTGCGAGCATGGAATGGTGAACACCCCGGAACCTCCCCAAGTGCTCGACGAGTCGTCCGAGACCTATTGCTATGGCCACAAGGACACCCCCACGAGGCTCCGTTGCTCGCGCTGCGAGAGGCCCATCTGTGGACGGTGCGCCATCCCCGCTTCGGTGGGACAGCACTGCCCGGAATGCGTCGCCGAGGCGCGCCGGGGCGCGCCGAAGGTGCGCACCGCCCTTCAGGCCACCGCCCCCGGCGTCCGGGCGATCATCGCCATTACCATCCTCTTCTACATCGCCGACCAGTTCTTTGGCCTCACCGGCGAGCTGGCCAGCTACCCCCCCGCTACCGCGGCGGGCGAGTGGTACCGGCTGCTCACCCCGATGTTGTTGCATGCGAATCTGCTCCACATCGGCCTGAACATGTACATCCTCTACATCTACGGCCCCCACGCGGAGGAGGCGTTCGGCACCGTTCGATTCGTCGCCATCTACGCCATCTCGGGCTTCCTGGGGGCGGTGGCTTCGTACGCCTTCAGCCCCTGCCAGGCGCTTGGGGTGGGCGCATCGGGGGCGGTCTTCGGGATAGCCGGAGTGTTGTTCGCGTACGCCTACAACCGCCGCAGCAGCGCTCTGATGGGGTCGTTCCTGGGCGGCTTGCGCTTCTTCATAATCGCCAATCTGATCTTTGGGTTCGTCATCCCCGGCATCGACAACTTCGCCCATCTCGGAGGGCTCGCCTCGGGACTTCTGCTGGGCTTCGGCTTCGATCGTCCGGCGTCACCGACAACCACGCAGGTGCAGCTCGCCACCGCAGCGGCCGTGATCGGGTTGGGTATCGCCCTGGTCGTCTACAGAACGGCCACCTTCACCTGCGGCTTCTAGCAGCTCCGGGAGCAGCCCGATCCCTCGGGCCTGCAAGCTTTGACCCCTCCGGGAACGGGCCCTGCTCGCAAGAGAGCAACCCGACCCGCGGCGTCGTCGCTTACTCCGCGGACCTGATTGACACCCGGCCGTCGGAGAGCACAACCGCTCCGGCGCTCTGAACGGTGGCGAAGCCGTAAGTCGTGCCGGAGTCGTCCTTGCCCTCCTCCCAGAACCTCGACGTGAGCGTCTGGCCCAGGAACACCGGCTTGTTGAAGCGCACGCCAATCTGCTTCACGCGCGCCGGATCGCCCGCCGCAAGGCCGTCCACAGCCGCCTTGCCGGCAAGCGCCATCGTGCACATGCCGTGGAGAATGACTCCGGGGAGGCGCGCCGAACGCGCCACCTCTTCGTCGAGGTGGATGGGGTTATGGTCGCCCGACGCTTCAGCGTAGCGACGAGCCTGATTCTCGCTCACCCGCGACACGGCCTCGTGTACCACCTCGCGCGGTTCGCTCTGTTCGGGAGGGGGACGCCTCCTGCGGCGAGCCGCCCCCCGGATCACCATCGTTCCGGCAACCTCGGCGGCCACGATCCCGTCCTGGTTCGTCTCGGTTGCGCTCACGGTGAACGCCTCACCGGCCTCGGTGGCCCCGACCGAGTCGATAGTCGCCATCACATTCAGGCGGTCTCCCGGCCGTATGGGTGCAAGCAGTCGATGATCCTCCGCTGCATGCACGAGCCGCAGGAAGTCGGCGCCGAGCTCGGGGTCCTTGGCGGCGTCCATGAACAGCCTGAATGCGGGAACGACCGGCCACACCGGAGACGCCACGACGTTTCCGGGCCCGAGGTAGCGCTCGTTGAGATCGTCGGCCGCCTCCGCATAGCGCCTGATCGAGTCTTCGGTGACGTCGAAGCTGTCCGAGTAGCCTTTGCCGACCAGACCCCGGTTAAGCACCATCGTCTTCTTCCCCGACCGACAACCCGAGCTCGGCCTCGACCTCCCCGGTCAGGGCGATCTCCTCGCCCGGCAGACCGAGACCCTCGGGCCCTTCCCCCCGCCGGAGCGCCGTGAGAGCCGCCATGATGCGCCCGCCGTCCACCTTCGTCACCAGGCCGGTGCAGACAAGGAGGTCGGCGGGCCACACACGGGCTGCGAACCGCACCTTGAAGCGGCGGAATCCGCCCGGGCCCCCGAGCCAGTCTGACGCCGCATGAGCGAGATATCCCGCCGGTAACATGCCCATCGCGAAGACGTCAGGCGCGCCGGTGGCCCGGGCGTAGGGAGTGTCGATGTGGATCGGGTTGAAGTCGCCGGACGCGCCGGCGTAGCGCACGATGTCCACGCGATCGAGGGGACCGAAGGTCCGCTCGGGAAACGATGATCCAAGCTCCGGCAGGGTCATTCCCCGGGGTCCTTCGACGTCTGCACGAGGGTGTAAAGGGCGCGCAGGACCTCTTCGCCGGCAGCATCGGTAAAGTGCGATTCGTAGGTCACAAAACGCAGCTCTCCGCCCCTTCTGCCCTGTTTGGTCACGTCCCTCGAGACGCGCATGGTGGCGTCGAGGGTCTCACCTGCAAGGGGAAGCCGGTTGTAGGCGAACTCCTGCTCGGCGTGAAGCACCCGAGCGTGGTCGAGGTTGGCGCCGAGGCGCGCCTCCCGTTCCTCCCTCGAGAGATGCCACATCTGAGTCACCGAGAAAGTGGGCGGGGCGACGATATCGGAGAACCCCGCCCGGCGAGCCGCCTCGGCGTCGAAGAAGATCGGATTGTCCTCTCCTACTGCCAGGGCAAACTCCCGGATCTTCGCTCGCTCAACCGGCAGCTTGAATGCGATCGATGTCTCGGCCAAAGGGAATGCCTCCAATCGGTCGCTCGGGCCGGTCCTCTCTATACCGCAGTCGACCCGGCGCCGCACCGGAAAATTATCCCGACTGGCCCGCGTATCCGTCCGGCCTGTGGTTTCATTGTCGTACACGAGAAAGGAGGTGGTCCAAACTGTCAGATAGTTTCGAGGGACCTCGTGAGGTGACCGGCTGCTAGTGGTCTAAGCCTCAGAGC
>JALZIO010000037.1 GCA_030860245.1 Actinomycetota bacterium
ATGATCCCCCTGCCGGGCCGATGACCGAGACGATCGAGGGTGCCCGAAACGCCGCCACCCGTCCTCGGGCAACCGGGGGATCAACCCGTCTAGCGAACCCGTGGGGGAAACCGCGTTTTTTGGCGCTTTTCTCTTGGTTGTATGTCCTGTGGTCGATCATCCCGGTCCTCGTCGCGATTCAGTTTTCCTTCAACGCCGGTCGTTCCCGCAGCACATGGCAGGGCTTCTCACTCCGCTGGTACACCGGTGATCCCGACCTGTCGGTCCTGCACAACCCCGCCCTGCGCGCAGCAATGACCCAAAGCGTCAAACTAGCGCTGCTAACGATGCTGATCGCCACTCCCATAGGGGTAGGGCTGGCGATCGGCTTAGCGCGCTGGAGGGGGCGAGGCTCCGGCGCAGGGAATCTATTGATGCTGTTCCCGCTTGTAACCCCCGAGTTGGTGCTGGGGTCGGCGCTCTTTCTTGTCATCGTTTTTCTTTATAAGGCCGTTCAACTCGGCACCTGGGCACAGCTGCTCGGCCATGTCACCTTCTCCATCTCCTACGTCGTCATCGTTGTCCGGGGACGGTTGTTCGCAATCGGCAAGGAGTACGAAGAGGCAGCGATGGACCTGGGCGCCTCTCCTACGGAGGCGCTGCGGCTCGTGCTTCTGCCGATGCTCGCCCCGGCGGTGTTCGCGAGCCTGATGATCGTCTTTGCAATCTCGATTGATGACTTCGTGATCAGCGCGTTCCTCGCAGGGGGCGCCGAGACGCAGACGGTTCCGATGCTGATCTACAGTAGTGCCCGGGCGGCGCCCAATCCCTCTCTCAACGCAGTGGCCTCGCTGATGCTCGTGCTGTCGATGACCGCGATCACTCTGGGCATAATCATGCACCGGCGCCTGGCAGGCGGGGAGCAGACGGGCGCAGTGGAATCCTTTGCCCGGCTTGAGATCTAGTCGGTCTATCTAGCCGGTCTTGAGAACTCGCAGGGCCTCGGGCGGAAGGCACACCGTGACGGCGCCACCCTGTTGCCACGGCAGCTGCTCGCCCTTGTTCTGCAGCAGGGCCTGGAGCCGTTGGCCGCCGGGCAAAGCCAGGATGAGCTGGGTCGACGCGCCCAGATATACTTTGCGCTCGAGTATTGCGGGGATCCGATTCAACCCGGTTGAGCCCTGAGATTCGATGAGTACACGCTCCGGCCGGATTGTCACCTTCACGTTGCCAATGGCGCCGAGGTGGCCCTTCTCAGCCGACAGATCGATATCACCTAAACGGATTCGGTTGCGGCGTCCGTCACTTGTACCCTGTGCAGTCGCCTGCATCAAATTGGACACGCCGAGAAAGTCGGCGATGTATGCAGTGGCCGGTTCCTCGTAGACCTCTCTGGGCGCGCCCTCTTGTTCCACACGTCCATTTGACATCACGGCGAGGCGGTCTGACATCGTCAGCGCCTCTTCCTGGTCGTGGGTCACATAGATGAAGGTTATGCCGACCTTCTCCTGAAGCGCCTTGAGCTCGATCTGTAGAGCCTTGCGGAGCTTGGCATCCAGGGCTCCAAGTGGTTCGTCGAGCAGCAACACCGCCGGGTTCAACACCAGGGCGCGGGCGAGGGCCACGCGCTGCTGCTGCCCTCCCGAGAGCTGAGATGGTTTCCGTTTCTCGTAACCATCGAGTTGGACCAGACTCAGCGCGTCCCCGACCATCGTGGTGGCATCCTGCTTGGGTACGTCTTTGAAACGAAGGCCAAAGCCGACATTGTCGGCGACCGAAAGATGCGGAAACAAAGCGTAGCTCTGGAAGACGGTGTTGACGTTCCGTTTGTGCGCAGCCGTGCGCGCCATGTCCAAACCATCCAGCTTCACCTCTCCGCTGGTGGGCTCCTCGAAACCGGCTATGAGCCGAAGCGTGGTTGTCTTCCCGCACCCCGACGGGCCCAGCAACGAATAGAACTCGCCGGCGGGAATCCGGACGTTGATCTCGTCCACGGCAACGACATCGTCGAACCTCTTGACGAGGTTGACAAGCTCGACCTCGCCGCCGGGCGGCATCATCCTCGGCTGACGGCTCTACCGAACTCGGTGAAGTTCGCCACAAAACGTTCCGCGTCGTCGTCGTCATGCTGGGCCGACAGCAACCATTGCTCGGCCTTACCCCACGGAGGAAGGAACACCCCGCCGTTGTGCTGGAAGAGCCAATGGCAGTGGCTGAACCGATCGTCGATCTCGAGAAACTCACGATAGTTGGTCACGGCAGTTGGTGAGAAGGTGACGCAGCCTTTAGCGCCGAGGGCAACGACATGAGCGGGAATGTCGCATTCAGCGATGACGCTCTGGCAGCCTTCGACCATGACCGTGCGAAGATCGTCCCAACCAGCGTAGACATCATCGGTCAGCACTTCGGTCAATGCGGCGCGCGCCGCGGCCATCGTCAGTGGGTTCCCGTTGAACGTCCCGACCTGCTCGTATCGGCCGTCGGCGATGAACTCCATGATCTCTGCGCTGCCCCCAATGGCCCCGCAGGGAAGCCCGCCACCCAGCGACTTCGCCAAAGTGACGATGTCGGGTGCCACACCCATTGACTTGGTGACGCCACCCGGCGCAACTGTCAGACCTGTTTTGACTTCGTCGAAAGCGAGCAATGAACCATTGCGGTGGACGATGCTCTTCAGTTGGGCGAGATAATCCGGCTGCGGAGGGATGATCCCGGCGTTCATCATGACGGGCTCCATGATCACCCCCGCAATGGAATCGCGGTGCTCGTTGAAGGTGCGCTCGAGGGCGGCGACGTCGTTGAAGGGGACGACGACGGTGAGCTCGATTATCTCGGGCGGCAGGCCCGAACCGGAGGCGACACTCTCGGGGCGCTCGGCGGGACCGATGTCCGGATAACCGTCTGCCACCGAAACCATCACCGAATCGTGGTGCCCGTGATAGGCGCCTTCGACCTTGACGATCTTCGGGCGGCCGGTGGCGGCGCGCATCAGATGCACGGCATCCATGGTCGCCTCCGTGCCGGAATTGCAGAAGCGCCACAACGGGAGCCCGAAACGCCGCGCCAGCTCCTCGGCAACGAGCGCCGCATCCTCGATCGGCTGAGCGAAATGCGACCCCCTGCCGATGCGCTCCGACACGGCTTTGACGATCGCGGGATGGGCGTGTCCCACTGCCATGGCGCCGTAACCGCCGTGAAAATCCACGTACTCCTTGCCATCCAGATCGTAGATCTTTGAACCGCCCCCGTGGCTGATCCACACCGTCTGTGGGCGGGCGATCTGCCAGTTCGACGTGACCCCGCCGGCAAGTGAACGCCGCGCTCGCTCCACCATCCGGGCCGAAGCAGGCTGACGCCGCAAGAACAGCCCTTCTTGATCGGCGATGAGCCCCTCGAGGCGCGCGTGTTTCATCTTGTCGTCCGCTGTCAGGGCCACCGGTCTAGGCTCCTTACCCGATCAGGCTGTTACTGCCACGTTTATATAGCTGATTGGCAATGATGACGCGTTGGATCTCGGACGTGCCTTCCCAGATGCGGTCAACGCGCAACTCACGATAAAAACGTTCGGCGACATTCTCCCGCATGTAACCACGGCCCCCGAAGATCTGCAGCGCCCGATCGGCCACGCGGTTCGCCATCTCCGATGCGTAGAGCTTTGCCATCGAGCACTGGGCGTGCTGGACCTTTACATCGATTCCGGCGTCGATTCCCTGGGCGACCTGGTACGTCATCAGGCGCGCCGCCCAGAGCTCGGTCATAGAATCGGCGAGCATGAACTGAATTGCCTGATAGTCGGCGATGAGATTGCCGCCGGCGCGCCGCTTCCTGGCGAAATCCGTCGCCTCCTGGATGAGCCGCTCGGCAGCGCCGCAACAACGGGCCGCGATCATCAACCTCTCATAACGGAACCACTCGTAGGCGAACCCCATGCCCTCGCCTTCGGCACCTACGCGATTCGCTTCGGGTACTTCGACCTCTGTGAAGGAAAGGATGGGATGGTGGGCGGGGAAGTTGTGCATATAGGTGGGGGTGCGCACAACCTCCACTCCCGGGGAGTCGAGGTCGACGATGAAAAAGCCGTGGGAGCCTGCGTGCTCTCCATCGGTGAGCTTTCCCTGGAAAAAGCAGTGGTCGGCGAGGTTGGCCGAGGTCACATGCCATTTGACGCCGTTGAGCACGTATCCGTCGTCGGTCCGGCGCGCCGAGGCCTCGATGTCGTCGACGTCTGAGCCTGCGTCCTCCTCGGTGATGGCGTAGCACTCCTTGCGTTCGCCGCGGATGGTCGGCAATACCCAGGTATCCATCTGATACTCGCTTGCGACCTTCGGCAGCCACGAGGCGGGTGCATCGATCACCCAACCCAGGGCATTTGTGACCCGGCCGACCTGCTCGGAGACAAGCACTTGCTGAAGGGACGTAAGCCCGGCCCCGCCGAGCTCGGCCGGGATGTTCATCGCATGGAGGCCCAGATCATGCACCCGGCGCTTCTGCCGCTCCTTGATCTCCACGGGGATGGCACCACCGTTCATCTCGGCCTCGACCTCGTGGGGGATGAGCTCCTCGTCGACGAACCGGCGCGCCGCAGCCTGAACCGAGCGGTCGGTTTCCGACATCGGGTAATTCATTGGCACCCCCAAGCGCCTGTGGGTATGGGTCACAGCTTCGGCTCGCTAGAGGATATGCCGCCTGGAGAAAATGGGCGCGCCGGGAACTTACGGCGTCACCTGTAAAGACAGAGAGAAAGGTTCGCTTGGAGTACTCCTAAGCAGACGGGGCGGGAGTCGAACCCGCCCTGCGACCATCCGTCTGTCACTGCGGTGTGCCTTATTGGTTGCTGATCTCGCAGCCGCTGTACTCGTCGATGGCAGGGTCGCCGGTGCAGGTGTCGGTT
>JALZIO010000049.1 GCA_030860245.1 Actinomycetota bacterium
CTGATCACGATCATCTTGGTTTCGAGAGCGCTCACACAACCGGTGCAGAGAGCGTAGGCGATGACCGACAGGGGCGACCCGGAGTATTCGCCTATGAGCGCCGTCGGAAAGGGCAAGAAGGCGATGAACGCCAGATAGACGAGGTTCCAGGCCACCAGGCGGCTGTTGATCGCCTTCAATAGGCCGAAGAACTGATGGTGCACCATCCAGTAGCGGCCGATAACGGCGAAGCTGATGAAGAAGCTCAAGACCTCCGGCACCACCCCCCGCAAGCGTGCCGTGAAGCGGTCCATCGGGATACCGACGGGGATCTCCACGGTTACCACCAGCAGAGTCATGGCGATGGCGAAGACGCCATCACTGAAGCTAACAACGCGCTGGAACTCGGTGTTGTTCTCGCTTCGAAGATAACGGCGCGGCCCCGTGGACTTGCGCTGGGTGCGCAACACGTCAGAACCTACCGGCCGCGCCGGCCGTTCACCCCAAGGCCGGTATCCGGGTTGAAGAAGTGCATGGCCTCTTCGTCGACCAGGAGCTCCACCCGAGCGCCTTCGCGCACATGGGTTTGAGGACTCAGCCGGGCGATGAACGTGGCTGTGTCAGATTGACGGGCGCTTGGATAAGCGGGATCGACTGACTTCCCGGACGTCTCGGGCCTGTAGGGGGGGACGCCGGAGAAGTAAGCGTAGACGTCGGAGCCCAGGTCCTCGCGCAGATCGACGACCACCGTGAGCCGCCGGTCCGGAGGTGCTTCCGGCACGAGGCTTGCGTCCTCGAAACCCTCCGGACGAATGCCGATGACCACCTTGCGGCCTTCGAAACGGTTGAGCTCGGGCCGCCGCTCGAGCGTGTCGTCGCTTATTCGCAACCGGTGGTCCCCAAAGCGGGCCACGAGCGAACCGCCGTCCCGGTCGAGCGACGCCTCGGTCAGGTTCATCGCGGGCGAGCCGATAAACCCTGCGACGAAGAGGTTGGCGGGGCGATCGTAGAGCGTCTTGGGGGTATCGAACTGCTGCAGGGCGCCGTCTTTCATCACAGCTACGCGCTGGCCGAGGGTCATGGCCTCGGTCTGGTCATGCGTCACGTAAACGGTAGTGGTTCCGAACTCTCGCTGGATTCGGGCGATCTCGACGCGGGTTTGCACGCGCAGCTTGGCGTCCAGGTTCGAGAGCGGCTCGTCCATGAGGAACACCTGGGGGCTGCGAACCAAGGCGCGCCCGAGTGCGACCCGCTGGCGCTGGCCGCCCGAGAGCTGACGGGGCCGCCGCTCGAGCATGGCCTCGAGCCCCAAGATGCGAGCGGCATCCCTCACCTGTCTGTCGATTTCGGGGCCCGGGATTTTTCGCATGCGCAGCCCGAACGCCAGGTTCTTGTAGACGGTCATCTGCGGATAGAGCGCGTAGTCCTGAAACACCATGGCGATGTCGCGCTCGCGTGGCGGGATGTCGTCGACCTGATTGTCCCCGATGTAGACGTGGCCCGAGCTTATGGACTCGAGTCCGGCGAGGAGGCGCAGCGCGGTTGTCTTTCCCGAACCCGAAGGCCCCACGAAGACGACCAGCTCGCCGTCCTCGACGGTGAGGTTGAAGCCCTCCAATGCGACCACATCGCCGAAACGCTTTGTTGCCTCTACGAATCTGACGTGGGCCATGGGCGCCTAGCCCTTCACCGCGCCGGAAAGCATGCCGCGGATGAAGTGCCGCTGAAGCAGCACGTACGTGATCACCACAGGAAGAGCGACGATGATTGCCCCTGCGGCGAGAAGGGTTGCCTCGGAGGCATGCTGGCCCTGGAAGAAGGCAAGTCCCAGAGGGGCCGTGCGGAGGTTCTCACTGGAGACCATGACCAGAGCCAGCAGGAACTCATTCCAGGTCCACATAAAGATCAACACCATCATCGTCAGCACCGCGGGGCGTGCAAACGGCACCAGGACGCGCCACAGGATTGACCAGTTGCGGGCACCGTCGATGGCAGCCGCTTCGATCAAGGAACGAGGAGTGGACATGAAAAAGGCGCGCATCCAGAAGGTTCCGAAGGCGAGTGACAGTCCGATCTGGGGAAGGATCAAGGCCCAGTAAGTATCGGTCAGCGAGAGAGCTCGCAGATCGTAGTAGAGCGGTATGACGATGCCCTCCAGGGGCACCATGAGACCGAGCAGAAAGACATAGAACAGGAGCTTGTGTCCTGGAAACCTCATCGTCCCGAACGCGAAGCCGGCCAACACAGACAGCAGCGTGGCCACCACCACCACGCTTACGGAGACGATCAGGCTCGACTTCAGATAGGTGGCAAAGTGGCCCTGGGTCCAGGCGGCAACAAAGTTCGAGAAGTGAAGCTCATCGGGAATGCTGAAGCCGGAGAGGTCGCCCGGGCGCTGCAAAGCAGCGAGCACGATGCCGGCGATCGGGTAGAGCGCGATAAACGAAAAGGCGACCAGCAGTACATAGTTCACTGCCCGATCGATGCGTCCCGTCATTCCCGTGCCTCCGCAATGCGATTCACGACTCCGGTGATGACGAAGATGATAAGGGCGAGGACTACGCCGATCGCCGAAGCGAAGCCAACCTGGCCCACCTCGAAGGCCTGGTTGTAGACCTCGAAGGCGGGGACCGAGGTGGCGTTTCCGGGACCTCCCTGGGTCGTCAGATACACGAGGTCGAAGTTCCGGAGAGAGGCGATGATGGTCAGCGTGAGGGCCACCGCAATCTCGTTCCGGAGGTTGGGCAGAGTGACGGCGAGGAATTCGTGTCCGGCGCCGGCGCCATCAACGCGCGCAGCGTCGTACAGGCTCGTGGGGATCTTTTGCACCCCTGCAATGAACAACACCATGCACAGGCCGTACTGGACCCAGGTCCCTACCAGCCCGACTGAGGGAAGCGCCCACGAGAAGTCCCCCAGCCATGAGCGGGTCAGGCCATCGAGGCCCACCGCGCGCAACCCTTCGTTGAGCGGCCCCGCGCCGGGCGCGTAGATGTAGCTCCATATCACCGCCACCACTACTAGCGGCACGACCTGCGGCAGGAACAAGATGGTGCGAAACCAGGTGAGGCCGCGCAGGTCGGTGCGCGAGATGAGGGCGGCGAGCAGCAACCCTATGGTGACAGGCAGTACGGAGTAGAAGAGAATGAGGACCAACGCGTGCAGGAAGGCGGCGCGGGTTTGGGAGTCGGCGATCAGGTCCCGGTAGTTGCTCAGCCCGATCCATGTACCCTCGGTTATGCCGTCCCACTCGTAGAACGACAAGAGCACGCTGTGGCCCAGGGGAAGCAGCACGAACGCGCCGTAGACCAGCAGGGCCGGAGCCAGGTATAGATAGCCGATGGCGCGCGGTTCGCCGGGCGGCGCCTTGTCCCGGGTCTGCGCCCGCCGCCCGGCGCGCAGACCGATGCGAGCCGGAAACGGCAGACTGTCCTTCATCCGCCTATCTCGACGCCATAAAGTCGGTGTAATCCTGATTTACGGTGTCGACGAAACTTTCTGGGTCGACCCTATCGGCCATCAACTCCTGGACCGACGCAGTGATCGTGTCGTAGAAGGTCGGCGTCGCGTAATCGATGTACGGCACGATCGAGTCTGTGGCGTTCAGCTGCTCCCAGGCGGCGAAGATGTCGCCCAGCACCGTGCCGCTGGGAACGCTGGGGGCGCCCTTGGGCGCAGGAAGCCCGCCGGTCTCCGTGATCACTTCGGTTGCGTGCTCGTTGGTGATGAAGTCGATGTAGGCGGCGGCGGCCTCGGGTTGATCGGACCCCGTTGTGATGGCAAACGGGAGCCCCTCACCGCCGAGGGCGACCGGGTCCTCACCGCTCTGAGCGGGCGGCATCAGGAAGAAGCCGACGTTCTTGCCCATCTCTTCGCCGAATAAAGGCGCCTGCCAGGTGCCGGTGATCAGAAAAACGCCCTCATCTTTGGTGAATGCGGCCGAAGCGTCGTCGTACTTGATCCCGTTGAAGCCGGGCGTGAAGTAACCCGCGTCCACCCATTGCTGCATCACCGATGCGGCCTCTGTGTTGGCGTCGGTAGCGAAGGAGACATCCCCCAGCCCGAAGACGAACTGGCGAAGATAGTCCTTCGGCGCAAACTCGTTCTGCACCGCCTGGAACTCGTGGATCCCCGGCCATTTATCGAGGTTGCCGAACTGGATCGGTATCTCACCCGCCTGCTTCGCCGTCTCGAGGGCGCCGGTGAAGTCATCGAAGGTCTGGGGGATACCCAGGTTCAGATCGGCCAGCTTCTTTTTGTTGTAGTACACACCGACGATCTCACCCACCTGAGACAGCCCGTAGAGGTTGCCCGCGCCGAATTCGTCGCCGTCGGCCGAGAAAGAGTTGAGCTCGAGCAGGGTTGGAGAGTATCGCTCCTCCCACCCGTAGGCTTCGGCGTAATCGTCGAGTGGGCGCAGAAGCCCTCCCGTGACGAGCTGACCCATTTCGACGCGACCTTGGTTTGCCTGCACCACGTCGGGGGGGTTGTCGTCAGAGGCGGCCAGTTTGATCGTCTTGTTGAGGTCGGTGAACGACTTTGCTACCCGTTTGATGGTGACGTTGGGATACTCGTCCATGAACTCTTTGTTGAGCTGCTCGATCTGAGCATTTTGTCCGCCTCGCACCTCCTGGTCCCAGACGGTAAGGGTGACGTCTTCCTTAGGCAGCGCGGTGGACGACGACTGCGGTTGTTCGGTCGCGCCATCGTCCGAGCTTCCGGGCGTGACGCTGCTGCAAGCGACAAGCGCCAGGGCAAGTGCCGTCAGCGCGCTCAGAGACCCTCTGGACAACTTTCCAGGCGACATTTCCCAAACCTCCCATTTACCTTCGCATTGCCCGATGACCCTTTAGGGACTGAATCCGGTCAGGCCATGCCGGTACAGGTATTCATCCAAGATAGCCGTAGCGAGACGGTACGAGCCGACCAGGGGATGGGCAAGCAGCGCCTGGGTGCCCGCGGAATAGGACCTGCCCACGGCTGCCTCGACGGTCAGGCGCTCATAGGTCTTGACCGGCTCCATCAACGCGCGGGCGGTGGGGGGTACGGCCCCGGCCGCCAGCGGAGTTGCGCCGTGCTCATCGACGAGACAGGGGAGCTCCAAGACGTCATCGGCGAAGCCCGCAACGGCCCCGTCGGCGGGGACGTTGACAATCAACGGTACGTTCACCTGTGCCCTGATGGAGGTCATCACGGCCATGGCCAGGCCTTCGTAACCCTCACCCTCGAACAGCTCCTCATCGGGGCCGGCTCCGGGATCGCCTCGGCCGCTTTCACGCGCCATGTAGGTCGAGTGACGGGTGGACATTGCGGATTCATAGGCGGCCCGGGCGGGGGCCCAGTCGCCGGAGGCGGCGCCTTTGGAGAGGCTTTCCCAGACGGGGCGGTTGAGCTTTTCGAGCTGCTGGGCACGGGTACCACCTGAGCGCCGGATGTTCTCGAGCGCCTGCTCCCGGTAATAGAAGTAATAGAGGTATTCGTTGGGGAGCATTCCGAGGTCCCTGACGAGGCCGGGGTCGAACGGCGCGTATTCGGCCCCTGCCGCCCGGAGCTCCTCGAAGCGATCGAGCAGCTCTGGCAGCCGGTCGGCGCCGTCCACCAGCACGCGGCGCACCCACCCCAGGTGATTCAGCCCGAAGTAATCGAGGCCGACCGCGTCGCCCGGGATCCCGAGCACCCGGGCGACCGTCCGTTTCATCGCCGTGGGCGTGTCACAGATCCCGATGACCTTGACCCCCGTGTGGTTCTGCAACGCCTGTGTGATGAGCCCGGCCGGGTTGGTGAAGTTGATCAACCAGGCATGGGGCGCGACGCGCTCGATCATGCGCGCGTAGTCGATCATCACCGGGATGGTCCGCAGCGCCATTGCGAATCCACCCGGACCGGTTGTCTCCTGGCCCACGATCCCGTGTCGGATCGGGACCTGCTCGTCGATGATCCGGCCTGCCTCTCCTCCGACCCGGATCGCCGAGAACACGAAATCCGCCCCTTCGAGCGCCGCCTCCGGACCTTCCCCCGCCCGGACCTGGAAGCGGGCGCCCCACTCACGGCAAAGCCGGCTGCCGAAGGCGGCCATCGTCTCGAGCCGCCCCTTGTCGCAGTCGTGGAGGACGATCTCGTCGAGCCCGAGGGCCTCGGCGCGCCGGGCGAGCCCGCTGAGAAGAAGCGGTGTGCGTATCCCCGCTCCGAGGATGGTTAGCTTCACGGACGCGCGACCGGACCGAAGGCCGCCAGATCAATTCTGCGGGCCCGCGCCGCATCGAGCAGATCTTCTTCGGTCGGGCAGCCGGCATAGCCACCGACGGCCTGGACCGCCGAGCCCCCGCACAGGTTGCCCAGCGCGAGCGAGACACCTGCCGGCAGATCGTGCAGGAGCCCGTAAACGAACCCGGCGTTGAAGCAGTCCCCGGCGCCGGTGGCGTCGACGACCCGGACCGGTTCGGTGGAGCTGTGGAGAACAGCACCGTCCACCACCGCGACGGCCCCGCGCGCACCTCTTTTGATTACGATGCATTTGCAGAGCTTTTTGAGCTGCTCGAGGCCGCCGTGGAGGTCCGGCGCGCCGGTCATGGTCATGGCTTCGGCGTCGTTCATCAGGAGCACGTCGCTAAGGGAGGCCAGCTCCCAAATCCCCTCCGACTTGAGCCACGGCTCCCAGCCCCAGGCGTCGACCGACAGCGACATCCCCCTGGCTGCGGCGGCTTCGGCCACCCGTGTGAGCCATGGAACCAGGTGGATGTGGACATGGCGTGCGTCGACTTTCGAGATCATCTCGACGACGTGTTCGGTGAGCCGGCAGTCGCACTCCTCGGCCTCGGCCTCGTGGGTGATGAAGCCCCTGTCCTCGTCCACGTTGAGGGCGACGGAAACGGCCGGAAGAGGGCGGTCGATGACGTGAAGGAACTCGGTGGACACGCCTTCGCCCGCAAACTGCTCCCGCACGAAGCGGCTCCACACGTCGTTGCCGAGGAGCCCTCCGAATGCGACGGATAGCCCCAGGCGGCTGGCGGCGGCGGAGAAGTTGAACGCGCCGCCCGCAGAGACTTTCAAGCCGGAGGCGTAGTTCTCTCTCCCCGGCTCGGGCCATTTGGACAGGCCGGTAAAGATCACGTCGCACGTAGGACGTCCCACCACCAGCACGTCATATTGCATGGACCCTCCTGCAGGCGCCGACCCCCGGTCCCTTGGCTCCACCGTAACCGCACTCAGGCCGGCGGCTGCGGCGGCTGGCATGGACCACTCGGACGCGCATGGCAATGGGCGGTGATCAGGGACCCGGGCGCATCGGATAGCTTTCTGGGCATGGCGATCGATCTCGGGGCCAGGACCGTTCTCAAGAACTACTGCGGCGGCAGGTGGGTCCAGGCATCCTCACAGGAGCAGGTGGACGTCTGGGATCCGGCAACCGGCGATGTTATCGCCCGCACGCCGTTGTCGAATCAGAGCGACCTCGATCGGGCCGTCGACGCTGCGACCAAGGCGTTCGAGGTCTGGTCCGAGGAGCCTCCGCCCCGCCGCGCCAGAATCATGTTTGCTCTCCAGCGGCTGCTACAGGACAACCTCGAGGAGCTGGCCGAGCTCATCGTCCTCGAGAACGGAAAGGGCATCGACGAGGCGCGGGGCGATGTACAGCGCGGCCTCGAGGTCGTCGAGTTTGCGGCCGGCGCGCCGACCCTTCTCATGGGGAGCGGGCTCGAGCAGGTGTCCAGGGGGATCGATACGGATATGTACCGCTATCCGCTTGGTGTGGTCGCGGGAATCACCCCTTTCAATTTCCCGGCCATGATCCCTCTGTGGATGATGCCTCTGGCGATCGTGTGCGGCAACACCTTTGTGCTGAAGCCTTCGCAGCGGACGCCGCTGACCGCGGCTCGGCTCGTGGAGCTGTTCGAGGAAGCGGAATTGCCGTCGGGTGTTCTCAACCTCGTTCACGGCGCCGGGGACACTGTCGATCTCGTTCTCGACCACCCCGGCATCCGAGCAGTGTCGTTCGTGGGCTCGGCCACGGTGGCGCGTCACATCTACGCACGCGCAGCGGCCAGCGGGAAGCGGGTGCAGGCGCTCGCGGGCGCCAAGAACCACATGGTCCTGATGCCCGACGCGGACCTTGACTTCGCGGCCGAGGCCATCTTCTCGTCGGCTTTCTCCAATGGAGGGCAGCGCTGCCTTGCGGGCAGCGTGGGGGTGGCCGGGGGGGAGGCAGGGGACCGCTTGATCGAGCGTCTTACAGCCATAGCAGGGGCGTCAAAGATCGGCTCCGGCCTCGAGGCCGACAGCGTCATCACGCCGGTGACCACCGAAGAGCACCGGCAACGGGTGAAAGGCTGGATCGACACGGGTGCAAAGGAGGGAGCGCGCGTCGTCGTCGACGGGCGCAACCAGGGCTCCGACGGCGGATTCTGGCTCGGCCCCACGGTGCTCGACGGTGTGCGCCCTGAGATGTCGGTGGCGCAAGAGGAGATCTTTGGGCCCGTGCTGCTGGTCGAGCGGAGCGACGGGCTCGACCAGGCGATCGAGGCGATCAACCGTTCCCACTACGGCAATGCCGCCGTGATCTTCACTCGCGACGGGGGAGCGGCG
>JALZIO010000094.1 GCA_030860245.1 Actinomycetota bacterium
AAACCAAGCTGCACGGATATTTTTATAAAAAAACCGGAAGGGTCGGACAGATTCCAGAGCGTTCTGAGCTGAGGGATGACCGCCGAAGCCGAGAACCATGTACTCATCCCAAAGACCAGCGTGAGTCCGAGAAGTACGACCGCCCTCCGGCGCCCCGCAGGGTCTTCGGCTTCGGGCGCCGTGGAAGTCACCGGGGCGGAGCTCATCTCCTCCTCCTGGATGATCGAGTCGTCGGCGCCGCTCTCCTTCTCCTTGTCAGGAGGTGAGTGACCTCCTAGGGGCATTTGCCTCGTCGGTTCTTCACGTCCCCTCGTCGAGCTCTGCGAGAAGCCGTTTGGGGGCCACCACCCGGTACGCATCGACCACGAGCTCCTCGATCTCTTCCCAATCGAGGTCGACATCGAGGAACACCCCGAGCCAACCCTGGTGCCCGACGTAGGGGGGAATGAAGTAATGGGTCGGATCGGACGCGGTCAGCTCATCCTGTGCTCCCTCGGGAGCCGCACACCAGAACGCAAGCCAGTCGTCGTGGTGATGGTCGGCGTAGGTAACGAAGAGTTTCTTGTCGCGAACGAACCAGGCGGGCTCCCCGTGACTCCGGCGCTCGGTGGTCTCTGGAAGAGCGAGGCACAGGGTCCTCAACTTGTCGAGGGGGTTTTCAACCATGCCCTTATTGTGCCCTGTGCGCGGCTCTCCGCACCGGCGCGCCGCCCGCTCACTTCCCACCCGGTTATTCAGGGTCAAGCCTGGGTCCGGGTGCGCCGAGTAAAGGGAGATGATTAAGAGAGCTCTGTTCTTTGGCTTTGCCCTGACCGCCACGGTCGCATCCGTATCCCAGGCGGGGGCGCAGGTGGAGGCTCGCCCCAACATCCTTGTCATCGTGACCGATGATCAGCGCAAGGACATGATGACGGTAATGGAATCCACGAGAGCAATATTCGACGGAGGGGGTACAAGATACCGCAATGGCGTCGCCACAACCCCACTATGCTGCCCATCCAGAAGCTCCATCTTCTCTGGGCAGTACGTCCACAATCACGGAGTGACTGATAATACAAACCCAAGCCGCCTTGATCAGACACACACAATTCAGTACCAGTTGCAGCAGGCCGGATACTTCACGGCCCTTAACGGCAAGTATCTAAACGGGTGGAACGAAGATCCACCTTACTTCGACAGATGGAACGCGTTGTCAAACTCGCAGCGATTCTTTGATGGAACAGCCAACCTCAACGGGACGACGATTACATTTGATGGTTATCAAACGACATGGATTGCCCGGCAATCTGCCGTTTTCCTAAACTTTTTCGAGGAAAATGATGATAGGCCCTGGATGATGCAGGTTAGTCCGGGCGCTCCGCACGTTCCCGCCACTACCACGCCTCGATACGAAGATGGTTTTGTCCCCCCGTTTGCCGTTACACCCTCAAGAGGAGAAAATGTATCGGACAAGTACCGCTATGTGAAAGACCGTGCATCTCCTCTGTGGCAATCCCGCAGGACATGGACCAGGATGAATCGATCTCTTTATCCTGTCGACAATCTTATTGCCGTGGTGTTCAGACAGTTGGAAAGCAGAGGCGAAGCGGACAACACTCTTGCCTTCTTCCTATCCGATAACGGATTCCAACTTTATGAGCACAATGTATGGGGCAAGGTTTGGCCCTATGCTGAGACGTTGAGGATACCGTTCTACGCTCGCTGGCCCGGTCACATTTCGGCCGGAGCGGTTGAAAGGAAAGTCGTCGCAAATATTGACCTTGCCCCCACCATTTACGAGGCAGCGCGCGTTACTCCGGACTATGTCATCGACGGCCAGAGCCTATTTTCTTCAGAGCGCACGGAGGTTTACACAGAGATGTTCCCTGTGGGGAGTGGTGGTATTTGGGCTTGGGACCAGATTTGGTCTCCTCGGGAGCAGTACATTCGCTACCCTTCCCAAGACAAACGCGAAGCATACGAGATGGACCCCTACCAGACGACGAACCTGTTCAAAGACGGCGTGGCCGGCAATGAACCTGATTCCTTGCGTTATGATGCCCTGCTTGATCGCTTCGCGACTTGTGCGGGATCGACATGCCCCTGAGAAGGGCGACAGTAGAGAAGCATAATCGCCTAATTCATTGCCTCTGAACGAACGGCGCGCCGATCGGAGAAGGGGTCGAAATGGGCCGCCGCCGACCTGCCATCGAGCCGTGGACATCTGCAGGAATCATCAAGCGGAGTCGGGAGTACAAAAAGAGCCTTCCCCACCGTGGGCTGCGGCCCCGTATGATGCCCGTTGGGCAGTACTCGGAGTGTCCGGATCCAGGGAAAAGGAGGGTTCCGGTTGAATGATCTGGCGACATCCAAGCACGCAACCGAGAACACGACCGCCCTCGGCTCCGGGGAGCTGGAGGCCCGGCTGGAAGAGCACCGGGCAGAGCTGACCGCCTACTGCTACCGGATGCTGGGAGCGGCGTTCGAGGCCGAAGATGCCGTGCAGGAAACCCTGCTGCGAGCGTGGCGGAGCTTCGATCGCTTCGAGGGGCGGGCGGCGCTGCGCTCCTGGCTCTACCGTATCGCGACCAACGTGTGCCTGGACATGCTGAAGGGCACGCAGCGGCGGGCTCGGCCCATGGATCTGGCGGACGCGAAGACGGCCGATGCTCCCCTCGGCGACGCGCTCCCCGAGGCCACTTGGATCGGCCCGATCCCCGATGGCAGGCTCCCACAGGAAGATGGAGACCCGGCCGATGTGGCCGTCTCGCGTGAAACGATCCGGCTTGCTTTCGTCGCCGCCCTGCAGTACCTCCCGGCCCGGCAGCGCGCCGTGCTGATCCTGCGAGAGGTTCTCCGCTGGAAGGCAACCGAGGTTGCGGAGTTGCTCGATACCACCGTGGCGTCGGTTAACAGTGCACTGCAACGAGCCCGCTCGACGCTTGCAGCCAGCGATCTCACCGACACCGAACAGCCCCAAGGCATGGATGACACGGAGCGTGCGCTCCTGGCCCGCTATGTGGATGCCTTCGAGCGCTACGATCTCGACTCCCTCACCTCGTTGCTCCACGAGGACGCCACGTGGTCGATGCCCCCCTACGAGCTGTGGCTGCGGGGGCATGTCGACATCCGCAAGTGGTGCCTCGGGCCCGGCATTGGTTGCAACGGGTCGCGCCTGGTCCCGACCACCGCAAATGGTGCGCAGGCGTTCGGGCAGTACAAGCCCGGTGGTCCGGACGGGAGCCTCGAGCCCTGGTCGCTTCAGGTTCTCGAGGTCTCAGCCGGCCGGATCACCGGGATCATCTTCTTCCTCGACACCGCGAGACTGTTCCCGCTGTTCGGACTGCCCCCCCGGCTCGAGCGCTAACTCTCTGCTCAGCCCGACGACGTCACCGAGCCCCACAAAGGCGAGCAGCTCCCGCAGCCTGAACGAGACGTGCAGAAGCCGGACGTGGCCGCCGACCCGGCGTGCGGTGAGCGCCAGCCGGGCCATGGCATCGACCGTCACCGCATCCGGGTCGACTACCGCCCCCACATCGCAGATGATCACATCGGCGACGCTTCCTTCCAGCAACATACGAACACGCTCGCATAGCGCAGCGACCCCGGCGCGATCGATCGGAGCGCTGATGACCACGACAACCGCGCCCGGTTCGGTGCCCGATTTCCGGGCAGGCATCGATGTCGCCGGCGACTCATCAAGAGCGGCCAACCGCAGGACTCCTTCCGTTGTCTTCTCTAAGACCGATCGGGCGGCAATAACTCATCGCCGGGCACCGATTGAGTTACGCGTCGCCGACTGCAGCGAAATTACCCGGGTCGAGGTGATCCGCGGCTTGCCGAGCGCTGAGCGAGTGCCCGCGGAGCGTCTCTTCCACCAGCTTCGTTGGGTCGCACTAGACGAACCAATTGCCCGGCGGGCCGGGGAGTTCGGGCGCAAATGGAGGAAGAGCCATCCGGGGATTAGCAGCCCCGACCTTGTCGTCGCGGCAACCGCCGAACAGCTCGGGGCCGATCTCGCTACGAGCAACATCAGGCACTTCCCGATGTTCAAGAGGTTGCAACCCTCGTATCAGGGCTGAGGCGTCGCACGCAGGTCGGAGTTCTCTTGCTCTCGCGGGCCCAGGTCGCCGAATATGTGGGCCGGTGTATGTGGCGCGAATCCGCGCCCCCCGGGGGACTCGAACGCTGCCAAAACTAACGATAGGGGGTCACTCAAGTAATCCCTCGCCAGGTCGAGGTTAGAGGAAGAGCCAAAGCACGCCCAGTCTAGGAGAAGGACCATGAGCGATGTTGACGCGGGCGTTAGGACATGATGCCTTGAGGGCCTTGGTCGTGGGCGGCGCCGACATCCGGGGGTCCCTGACAGCGGTTCGAGCTCTTGCTCGTGCAGGATGGACGGTCGGCGTCGGCTCTCCTCAGCCGGGCGTCGCCAGCTATTCCAACTGTTGCACCCGATGGCACTTCGTTCCGTCCCCGAAGGACTCTCTTGCTGCGTTTATTGACGCAGTCAACTCCGCTGGTGAGCAAAACTGCTACGGAGTCGTCTTCGGCGGAGGAGACGACGAGGTGTTGGCCCTCTCCGGAGCGCGACGAGAACTCGGGATGACGGTGCCTTACGCGTCCCATACCAATGTGCTGCGCGCTCTTGACAAATTGAAATTGCACGAAGCAGCTCGTCGTGTGGGGGTGGCAACCCCACGAACATTGGAAGCAGATCGCGTCTCTCGAGAAGCCGTCGGGGCCACGGTTGTCGTAAAGCCGAACATACACTGGACGCCGGGCTGCAAGGCCGGCACATCTCGATTTGCCGCGATCGTCACAAGTCAGCACGATACGGTTCAACGGCGCTCTCGTGAGATTCTAGATGCGGGACGCACGCCGCTCATCCAGGAGTTCATCCCGGGCCAGCTTTTGGCCTTCATTGCAATCACTGATCGGCGCGGGAACATACTGACCGGCTTCTCAC
>JALZIO010000096.1 GCA_030860245.1 Actinomycetota bacterium
GCGGGTGAGGTCATCCTCGATCCCTGTCCGCGTTGCGCAGGCAAGGGGCGTGTTGCCGTCGACCAGTCGCTCACCGTCTCGGTGCCCCCCGGGGTGGAGGATGGGGCCCAGCTTCGGGTCTCGGGGCGCGGCGAGGCGGGGATGCATGGGGGCCGCAAGGGCGACCTCTACGTCGCGATAAGGATCGCTCCGCACGAGGTCTTCCGGCGCGCTGGAGAAGACCTTGGCTGTGAGGTTCCGATCCCGATGACCGTGGCTGCGCTCGGGGGGAACGTCGAGATCCCCACGCTCGACGGCCATGAGGCGGTCGAGGTTGCCCCCGGGACCCAGTCCGGACAAGTGGTGAGACTGGCCGGCAAGGGCATGCCACGGCTCGGAGGCCGCGCTCGCGGCGAGCTCGTTGCTTGGCTCCGGGTCTTGACCCCTACCGGTCTCGACGAAGAGCAATCTGAGCTGCTGGGACGCTTCGCCAGATTGCGCGACGAGCCGGCCGGAGGCCGGAGTCTGTTCGGCAAGATCAAAGAGGTTTTTCACTGAGCCCTTCAATGTGAGCTCGACGCCCCGCTTCTTCGCGCCGCCGGGCGCCTGGGAGGAGGGCTCCGTCACGCTGCCGCCCGGCGAGTCGCACCACGCCGTCAAGGTGCTGCGAATGAAGCCGGGAGATCAGGTGTCCGTCCTGGACGGTGCCGGCCGGCTGGCCCGGTGCTCGGTCGAGAAGATCATCGGAGACCGGCTGATTGCAACCGTCCGCCAAGTGGAGAGGCAACCCCGCCCGCACCCCGCCCTTGCTGTTTACCAAGGAGCGGCTAAGGGCGGGGTGCTCGACGACGTCGTGGAGCGCCTGGGGGAGCTCGGTGCGGCGGAGTTCTGGGCCTTTGGCTCCGCACGTACGGTCGTCCGCTGGACGCCCGACAAGCTCGAGCGGATGACCGACAGATGGCGCGCCAGGGCGCGCTCGGCGGCCAAGCTGTCCGGAAGCGCGTGGGTGACCGATGTCGGAGGGTTTCTTGGATGGGACGAGCTGACATCGAAGCTCTCCGGCGAGAGAACCGCCCTGGTCCTATGGGAGCAGGCGTCCGAACCGCTCCGTGACCACCTGCCTTCCGATCCGGATCGAATCGCGCTCGTGGTCGGCCCGGAGGGCGGGCTGACTCCCGCAGAGGCGGAGGGGTTGGCCGCCGCAGGGGCCCGGCCCGTGTCGCTGGGCGCCCGCATATTGAGGACCGAGAACGCTGCCGTGGTGGCCACCGCAGCCATCGCGTGGCACTACGGGCTCATCGGGTAGGTTTCGCGCATGGCCTCTTCAGGCGCGCCCACCGTTGCCTTCACCACCCTCGGCTGCCGCTTGAACCAGGCGGAGTCCGACTCTATGGCCGGGCAGATGGCCGCCGCCGGCGTTGGTGTCCCAGCCTCCGGCGAGGACCCCGACATCGTGATCGTCAACACCTGCACGGTGACGCGCGAGGCGACCAAGGCGTCACGAAACGCCCTTCGCCGGGCGGCCCGGGCGAACCCCGCCGCCAAGGTGGTGGCCATCGGTTGCTACGCAGTATCGGACCCCGATGAGGTTGCCTGCATCGAGGGCGTCGATGTGGTTCTGGGCAACGACGACAAGGAACGCGTTGCCGAGATCCTCGGGGGGAAGGCACAGACTGCGCCTCTGCTGCAGATCGCACCGCCACCGCGGCGATCGGCCGGGCAGGCGGTTCGGGTAAGGACCAATCTCAAGGCCCAGACCGGGTGCGATGAGTGGTGCACCTTCTGCATCATCCCGAAGACGCGCGGCCCTCTTCGCTCCCTCGATGCCGACGGTTTGGTCGACGAGGCGCGCCGCAAGATCGAAGCTGGAGCGCGTGAGCTGGTGCTCACCGGCGTGCATCTGGGCAAGTACGGCTACGACCTCGGAGGCGACGAGCGCTCCCTCATCCGGCTGTGGCGCCGCCTCCTCCGGATCGACGGTGTAGAGCGCCTGCGCCTTTCATCGATCCTGTCCCGACACCTCACCGAGGAGGTGATCGGCTTCCTCGCCTCCGAACCCAGGATGTGCCGCTACCTGCACGTCCCTCTGCAGTCGGGTTCGGACGCGGTGCTCGGGAGGATGCATCGGCCCTATCGAATCGCCGACTACGTCGCTTCGCTCGAGCGCGCCAGAGAGCTGCTTCCGGATGTCGCCCTGGCAACCGACATCATCGTCGGCTTCCCCGGCGAGACCGAGGAGGATTTCTCCGCCACGATGGACATCGTTCGCAGACTTGCCTTCTCCAAGCTGCATGTCTTCCGCTACTCGGCGCGCCCGGACACCGCCGCCGCCGACATGAACGACGAGGTGCGCCCCGAGGTGAAGAAGGAACGTTCCAGGCGGCTCATCGCCCTGGGCAACCAGATTCGCTCCGCTTGGCTGACCGGGCACCTGGGCCGCCGGCTCGACGTGCTCGTCGAGGACGAGCGAGAGGTTGAGGGTGTGCAGGTTTGCTCCGGTCATACCGGCGATCATGCGCGCGTCTTCTTCCAAGGCCGGGCTCTGTGCGGCTCGACGGTTCCGGTGGAGGCGACCGAGATCCGCGCAGACGGGCTCAAGGGACACCTGCTGTCCGAGACGCCGCGTAGATGAGCGATTGCCTCTTTTGCCGGATCGCCGCAGGCGCTATCGATGCCGATGTGGTCCACAGCTCGGACGGGGTGATGGCATTCCGTGATGTCAACCCCCAGGCTCCGACCCATGTCCTGGTCATCCCGCGGGAGCACGTCGCCTCCCTCGCGGACCTGACCGCGTCCCACGAGGAGGTCCTGGTCGAGGTGTTCGAGGTCATCAGGAGCCTCGCTGTGCAGGAGTCTCTCGATACGGGCTATCGCGTGGTCACCAACGTCGGGGCCGACGCAGGGCAGAGCGTGGATCACCTTCACTTCCACCTCCTCGGCGGGCGGGCGCTGGGATGGCCGCCCGGTTGAAGGTCGTGAGCTTTTGTCGCCTGCGACGTTAAGCTGAGGGGGCCAAATATGCTCACTCAAACCCAGGTAAAGATCCTTGTCCCGAACACCCAGGCCATGGTCGAGCTGCTCGGAGCAAGGGATGAGCTCCTCAAACTCATAGAGGCGTCATTCCCCGGGATCGACATTCTCGTTCGCGGAAACGAGATCGTTTTATCGGGTGAGACCGGCGATTCCCAGCGTGTCGCTCGGCTTTTCGAAGAGCTGCTCCGTCTCCTCGAGGGAGGCGGCTACCTGAGCCCCGAGTCGGTCAGCCGCTCGATCGAGATGATCAGGACCGAGGATGCCATCAGGCCGTCCGATGTGTTGGGGGCTACCGTTCTCGTTACCCACACCGGCAAAGCGATCCGCCCCAAGACGCCCGGCCAAAAAGGCTACGTCGACACGATCACCGACAACACAATCGTCTTTTCAATCGGGCCTGCGGGAAGCGGGAAGACCTACCTTGCCGTCGCCATGGCCATCCGGGCGCTCAAAGCGGGCGAAGTCTCGCGCATAGTGTTGACGCGTCCAGCGGTTGAGGCAGGGGAGCGACTCGGCTTTCTCCCGGGCGATCTTGCTGCGAAGATCGACCCGTATCTCAAACCTCTTTACGATGCACTGTACGAGATGCTCGAGCCCGAGACATTCGCGCGCTTCGTCGAGCAGGGAACGATCGAGATCGCACCGTTGGCCTTTATGCGGGGGCGCACGCTCAATGACTCATTCATCATCTTGGACGAGGCTCAGAACACGACCCCTGAACAGATGAAGATGTTCTTGACCCGTCTGGGCTTTGGATCCAAAGCGGTTGTTACGGGAGACGTCACTCAGGTTGACCTTCCCTCCGGCGCGCGCTCGGGCTTGGTCGTTATCGAGGAGGTCCTCACCGATATTCCATCGATCGCATTTACGCACCTCAGTGCCCGTGATGTCGTGCGGCACAGGATCGTGCAGGACATAGTCGAGGCTTATCGCCTCTACGCCGAGAACACACAGCGCTAGGCACTGTGGACGTTTTCTTAGCCAACGAACAGGACCTGTCTGTGGACGAAGCGAGGCTTTCGTCTTTGGCCCGCCATGTACTGGTGGCCGAGGAGATCGATGACTCCGCCGAGCTTTCTATCCTGTGTGTGACTCGCGATCACATACGAGAGCTGAACATGCGCTTCGCCGGAAACGACTATGCAACCGACGTACTTGCGTTTCCTATGGGCGATGACGATGAAGGCGAGCTGATCTTGGGCGACGTCATCATTTGCCCGCGCGTCGCCGAAGAGAACGCGACTCAGATAGGGCGCAGCCTCGACCAGGAGTTGGAGACGTTGCTCGTGCACGGCACGCTGCACCTACTCGGTTATGATCATGACGGCAAAGAAGACAGATCTCGAATGGACAACCGGCTGCTTGAGGTGTTGCGGTCCTTCGGCGAATCCGAAACTTGATGAACGACCTTTTGGTCATCGCCGGCATCGTTCTCCTGGTCGTCATTGCTGCGTTGATGGCGATGGCCCAAAGCGCGATCTCGCGCATGGGCCGGGTGAGGGCGCATCACTTGACTCAACAAGGCTACCGGGGCGCCAGGTCACTTCAGAGAATCATGGAGAGCACCCCACGCTTCATGAATGTCGTCGTCTTGATCAAGGTGGCGGCGCAAGTTGCGGGTGCCGTTCTGGCTGGGGGATTAGCAGCGAGCCGCTGGGGAGGCCTCGGCTTTATGGCTGCGATCGTGCTTATGACTTTAGTGATCTTCGTTCTCGGCGAAGTCGTCCCCAGGACCATATCCTTGCAGCATGTCGATCGGGTTGCGCTGACGGCTGCCATTCCCGTCTACTTGTTGGGAACTACCTTGGGTCCCTTGGGGCGTGCGCTTGTCCTAGGCGGTAATGCATTGATGGTAATCCTTCCGGGTAGAGGCTTGCCGAAGGGGCCATTCCTTGGTGAAGAAGAGATGCGAGATCTGCGCAAGAGCGATGACGATGACGAAGAGTTCGAGGAGGAAGAACGGGAGCTCATTGACTCGATCTTTGGTTTTGGTGACACCATCGTCCGGGAGGTGATGGTCCCTCGCCCCGATATGGTGGCCGTGCCTTTGGACACCACTCTGGATCAGGCGCTGGACACAAGTCTGACAGCAGGCTATTCGCGCATCCCCGTCTATGAAGGCGACAGCGACAACATGGTCGGTGTGACCTACGCCAAGGACTTGATGAAGCATATTCACGACTCCAGCGCGAGTGTTTCGGTGAAGGACCTGGCGCGCCCTCCGTTGTTCGTACCCGAGCAGAAAAAGGTGGCCGAGTTGTTGCGGGAGATGCAACAGCAGCATGTCCACATGGCGATAGTCATCGATGAATACGGAGGTACTGCGGGACTCGTGACCATCGAGGATCTGATCGAGGAGATCGTGGGCGAGATCATCGACGAGTACGACAAGGAAGAGCCCTTGGTCGAGCCGATCGACGACGACACAATCCGTGTCGATGCAAAGATGCAGATCAGCGAGGTCAACGAGCTGCTCGACGCCGACCTCCCACATGAGGAGTGGGACACAGTCGGGGGGCTCGTATTCGACTTGACCGGCCGCGTGCCGGTCCAGGGCGAGACGGTTCGGTACGATTCCATAGAGTTCCGCACGGAGCGTGTCACCGGCCGGCGAATCAAGAAGGTAGTCATCACGAGGGCCCCGGTCGAGACACAGGCCCCCGCCGAGTGACGCCGGAGGGATTTTGCTCGGGCTTCGTGGCAGTCGTCGGGAGACCGAACGTGGGGAAATCCACACTCGTCAATGCGCTGGTTCGAACCAAGGTCGCAATCACATCATCCAAGCCGCAAACGACACGCGGTTCGATTAGAGGCATCCTCAACGCCGACGGCGTGCAGGTGGTGTTCGTCGATACCCCCGGCTATCACAAGCCGCGTACGCTGTTGGGTGAACGCCTGAATGAGCTTGTGCGCGCAGCCTGGTCGAGCGTGGATCTCGTGCTCTTTGTCGTGGACGGTCCGGCTGGGATCGGGCGCGGCGATGCCAGAGTCGCTCAGGACGTACACGCCGCCGGGTGCCCTACCTTCTGTGTGGTCAACAAGATCGACCGGCTGACGCGCGACGAGATCGCAGTGCGTCTGCTGGAGGCGTCTGAGCTCGGAGACTTCGCCGAGTTCGTGCCGGTCTCGGCTGCGACGGGGGACGGTGTGGGGTTGCTTCGCGATCTCGTCACCGTGCGTATGCCGAGCGGCCCGCTGTACTACCCGGAAGGCATGGATTCGGACATGCCGCCGCCCACTTTCGTGGCCGAGCTCGTGCGGGAGAAGCTCCTGGAGCGCATGAGTGATGAGCTGCCTCATTCCATTGCGGTAGTGACCGCGGAGTTCGAGGAGCGGGATGACGGAGTGCTCGAGATCGAGGCGGTGATCTTCGTCGAACGGGAGTCCCAAAAGGGGATGGTCATCGGCCGGGGCGGAGAGACGCTCAAAGCGGCCGGGACCGAGGCCCGCCATGAGATCGAAGCGCTGTTTGGATGCAGTGTATTCGTGCGACTCCGGGTCAAAGTCGAAAGGGACTGGCAGCGCCGAGAGCACGCGCTCGCACGTCTCGGCTTCGACGTTTAGGCTCGGTCCGTGCCGCAGGCAACCGTGAAGACCTATGACTCACATTCACGTACCGGCGTGCTCCTTGCCGACGACGGCAGCACCGAGTTCCACATCGGCCCCGAGGCGATGGAGGCCGGTATGTTTCGCTTTCTCCGGCCGGGCCAGCGGGTCACCTTCGACCTGGTGGACGAAGGGGGCGAATTGGTGGTCAGCAATCCCCGCATCGGAATTGCCTAGCTGCTACCAGGTCCAGGTCGTGGTCGTGGCGGCGGTCCGCCCCGGCTCGACCGTAATGAGACCGGTGCCTTCAGCTCCCGCCTGAGCCAGCGCGGGGGCGTTTGGCCAGGCGGTCTGCGGCTCGACGCAGAAGCCGGCGGGCGGCGTATGGATCACGAGCGTGTCGGCGGGCTCCGACCATTCGATGGCCATGGTCAGATCGGGCCACGTGATCACCGCAGGGGAGCGGGACGAGACGTAGACATGGTCGAGGAGACGCTCGCCCAGCGCCGGGCCGGTGCGCAGGTCGGTGATCTCATCGACCGGGCGCCGGTTGCCCGTGGGGATGAGATCGTCGTCGAGATCTAGGACCTGGTCGGAGTCGACCTTCAACGCGGTGTCACCGAGGCGTCTGAACCACGGATGCCATCCCATCGCCAGCGGGATCGATTGATCCGCGGCCTCGGCTTCGAGGGCGAGCGTGAGAGAGCCCGTGGCCAGGGCGATCCGGTACCGGAACGATCCTCCCCAGGGCCACCGATCGCGCCCGAGCGTGCACGACATCGAGGCGGACGAGTCGCCCGAATCCTCTACATTCCAAGCCTCATCGCGCACGAGGCCGTGGATCGCTTGGCTGCCGAAGTTCGCCGGAAAGGTATGGGTGTCCTCCCCCCAGCGGATTGCGTTGTCCTTCAGGCGTCCCACCCACGGGGCCATGAGGTAGCAGCCCCACAGGAAATCGACGAGATCCGGCGCGGCGCCCTCTGGGGGTGCGGTGAGAAGCCGTTCCGCCCCACCTGCGACCAGAGAGGTCAGACGAGCGCCGTCGTCGGGATCGATCGAGACGCGATCCTGTCCTGCGGTCAGCTCGATAGACACAGCGAGGATGCCTCCTTCTTCGACGTCGAGTGATGACAGTGTGCCGGTTTCTCTCCAAGTTTGGAGCGGGTCCGGGCGATCGCGCCGGCCGCCATTACCCTGAACCTATGCCGGGACTCTACAAAGACGAGGGAGTGGTCCTGCGGGCGATCAGGCTCGGCGAGGCCGATCGGATCGTTACCTTGTTCACGCGCGATCACGGGAAAGTACGCGCCGTGGCCAAGGGTGTGCGGAAGACCAAGAGCCGCTTCGGGGGACGGCTCGAGCCCTTCTCCCGGGTCGACCTCATGATCTATCGGGGCCGGAACCTCGACACGATCACAGCAGCAGAGATCCTCACTTCCTTTCACGAGGTGCGAGACGATTACACGAGGCTCACGTCCGCCGCTGCGCTCGCCGAGATCGTCGAGAAGATCACGCCCGACCGTGAGCGCGCCCTGGCCGTCTATGCGTTGCTGCTCGCCGGGCTGGGGGCTCTCGCCAACGACAAGGGGAGCACCGTTGTGCCTGCGTTCCTGATCAAGCTGCTGTCGCTATCGGGCTACCATCCTCAACTTGTCGTGTGCGCCGGCTGCGGCGAGTCGCGGATCCTCGGTGGTTTCAGCCCATCATTCGGCGGTGCTGTGTGTGAGCTTTGCTGGCGCGAGGACCGCGATGCGCTGAGGTTGGCCTCCGACCACATCGCGCTGCTGGGCCATCTGCTCAGGTCCGACTTCGGCCAGCCCGCCGATCCCCGGGCAATCCTGGAGGTGACCGATGCCTTGAGGCGCTACACCGAATACCACCTCGAGCGGCCGTTGAGAAGCTTTGGGCTCCTCGCCGCCCGCTGAGATTCCGGTGGGGATCTCTGCCGACCGGCTGCCCGGCCACGTCGGGATCATCATGGACGGCAACGGGCGCTGGGCCGAGGC
>JALZIO010000135.1 GCA_030860245.1 Actinomycetota bacterium
CCGCAGTCATCAGGCTCATCGGTGCGATCCTCGCGGAGCAGAACGACGAGTGGCAGGTCGCTCGTCGTTACATGTCGGTCGAGTCGCTTGCCAAGACGCGCGTCGTGGTGATCGACGGTGATGCAGAAGATGAGGGAAAGGAGGTGGCCGGAGAGCTCGAGAAGGCGAGTTGATATAATGGACTCAACTCGCATGGATGATGCGGTGGTTTCTTACACCACCTCTATGGGCATGGCCCTCCCTTCTGGCCCGGATGGCCGAAGCGATTCCAGCCAAGTAACCGGCTCGTTGCCGAAGGAGAAACTGGTCGAAGAATGATGTGTCGATTTCGAAAGCTATTCGCCGACGGACGCCGAGTTCGAGACCTCGAACTTCTCGATGAGCTTGTCTCGGTCAACAAATTCAATCGCCGGGTTACCGGACCGGCAAGATCGTGCGATGCCGAGGTTTACTCTCTCCCCCGTGCCCGCCGACACCCCAACTCCCAAGGAGTTCGTTCCCATGGCCTCTTACCTTGTGAACGCGGCAGCCGTAGCGAAGGCGCAAGCGCTGATCGATGCACGCCAGTACGTTCTCGACAGCGACTGGAGCGACTCCCAACCCTCAGCCGACGACGAGAACCGGTACCTCGAGAGCCACAGCTGGGACGAGTTCGCCTCGTGGCACCTCGGTCTCACTGAGGGCTCCACCGAGGAGACCAAGGCGCGCTACGGCTTCGTGTACGGCGACTTCCGGCGCGTGCATCGGAAGGGATTGATCGCATGTCACTTCCGCGCCGCTGAATGGGGGCACAAGGAGATCGAGCTCTTAGCGCACGATCTGCTCCAGCACCTGGACAGCACCGCGCGATAACCAGGCGATAGAGGGACGATCCGCATCGAGCCGAACCGCCCCTCATCGATCACCGTGATTACGGAGCTTGTGGCCCCACCGAGAGCCTCCTAACTAACGCCTCTTCTTCGCCACGAAGACCCCTTGGTAGGAGCCGTGCCCATCCTTGAGCGGGCAGGTTTCCCCCGGTCCTGGTGCATCCCAGTCATCGACTGCCCAACCGCTGAGGTTGTGAACCGACCCGACGATGCACGCGTTGCGGCTGTCCGCCAGCCCCCGCAGACGGGTGCGCGAGCGAAGCGGAAACACGATCTGGATCCAGCGCCCCTTGGGGACATCCCAGGAGCCGCCACGAGGGACGAACCTCCATCCGTGGAAGCCCTTCACGGGACGGTTCGGGCACTTGCGGCCGCCGAGACTCTTGAAGCTGCCGTCCGATTTGCCCTTGTAGCAGCGGACCCGCCGGCTGCGCTTGGAGTTCTTGATCGCGAATGACGTCTTGCGGGGGAGCTTCACCTCGGTGACCACTTCGTCTCCGGCCCCGGAGTCGCCGGCTCTACCCACCCAGATCTGTCCGAGGTAGACATTGCCGACCTTCGGCCAGCTGGCATTCCGCTTACCCTTGTAGCCGACCACCTCGATCGTGCTGATATAGGTGGTTCCGCTGACCGGGCTCTGCTCGTATGTGTGGGAAACCGGCCCCATCAGCCACTTCTTCTTGCCCTTCGCCGCCACGGCCCCGAGTGAGCCGGCGACCGCGGAAAGTCGCCTCTCGATCCGCTCTGTGGACCTGCCTGTCTGCTCTCCGCCGGCCACGCGCCTTTCCGCCTGCGCAGTGGCCCCCGCCAAGACCAGCCCGATCGCCGTCAGGAGGGCGATCGATCTCCTCGGAAGTCGCCCGTTCCGTCCCACCGATTTCCCCTCGGCTCCCCTGTGCAATTCCATCGAAACCTCCCTAAATGACTGCCAACGCGGGCATGTTACCGGTGTCACCGCAACGAGAGCGTTACGAAGATGGCGCCGACGGCGCGACCACCGGAAAAGGGGGTGGTTCCACCTCCCCGGCACGCCTTGGGCGGTGAGCCACTCGCCGAACTCTGCACGCTCGATCTGCCATTGAGCACCTCGTAAGGAACGGTTCGGCCCGGCTTAAGGTCAAGGGTGTGCCCGAATCGAATGCAACGGAGCAGAGCAGAAGCATTGAGGTGGTGCGATCCGGATACGACCATGCAGCCGCGCGTTACGCCGCCGCGCGGGACCTGTTCGAGAACGAGCCCCACCTCGAGCGCTTCATCGAGTTGCTTCCGCCGCCCGCCCGAGTGCTCGACGTTGGCTGTGGCTCCGGGGACCCTGTGGACCGCTACCTGGTTGATCGCGGTTACGAGGTGACCGGTATCGACATCGCGCCGAGGCAGATCGAACTTGCCAGGGCGCACGTGTCTGAAGCCTCCTTTGAGGTCCGCAACATGCTCGACCTGCAAATAGGTGACTTCAACGTGGACGGACTTGTCTCCTTCTATGCCGTATTCCACACGCCGCGCGACCGCCATTCCGAGATTCTTCGCCGCTTTGCTTCCTTCGTGCGTCCCGACGGTGCCCTCCTCATCACCATGGGCGCCCACAGCTGGGAGGGTACGGAATCAGATTGGCACGGCGTAGAGATGTACTGGAGTCATTTCGATGCAGACACCAATCGACAGCTTGTGTACGAAGCGGGGTTTGACATCGAGTCTGCCGAAATCGACGAGAGGGGCGGCGAGGCTCACCAGGTGATTCTCGGTGTTCGAAGATCTCCTGATTGCTGCTGACTGCAATAAGCTTTGTGAGCCCGCGGCATGGCTGTAGCCCGGTTCGTTTCAGAGATAGTTCGTCACCGTAACGCTGCAATGAAAGCGGGGGCGCAAGAAAGCGCACTCTTTAGGTAAAGCCCCTAGCTGCTTCCGGAAATGTCGATTATCTGGCCGTCTCTGGCTGCCTCTGTCGGAAACCCATTACCCAATCGGCAAGCTTGCAGGATCTCGTCGATTTGATCGTCGGTTCGGCTCGGGGCGTGGTGGAACAACAGCACTCTGCCTGCACCGCATGCTTCAGCGAGACCAACGGCATACTCGGCCGCAGAGTGGCCCAAGAAAGACAGCTCAGCGAACTCTGTGGCGGTGTGCTGACTGTCATGGATGAGGAGATCCGACCTCGCCACCAGGGCGCGCGCTGACTCATGATACTCGCCCAACCCCACCGCCCCACCTCCGAAGGCAATTGGGCTGTGATCCGACATGTAGGTGATGGTAGCCGTGCCATCGGAAATTCTGTAGCCGAAAGTGCGTCCGCCCTTGTGGGGAATTTCCAATGCTGCAACCGAAAATCCTTCGAACTCGTGGCTACCCGGCTCGAGCGCGCCGAAGCTCCATTTCCCACGCAGCTCTACTGGACTGATGGGAAAGAAGGGTGGTGACACCATTCGCTCCAACACCTCGATCGGGTCTCCCTGTGCCGGCATGAACAGATCGACGCGTGCGTCCTCGTTATCTCCTGCTGAGAAGAACGGGAGACCCTGGGTGTGATCCCAATGAAGGTGTCCGAGGAGAAGGGTCCCTTCGAACGGCGCCCCGTCCAATAGCGACGTGACCTGGCGTAGCCCAGTCCCCGCATCCAAGAGCAACGTTGGAGGTTCACCGTCATGAGCAAGAGCTACACATGATGTGTGCCCCCCATAACGCACGAACTCGGGCCCTGATGCCGGTGTGGAACCTCTCACGCCGCCCAGGAACAGCCGCATGCGTCTCCCTCCATTGTCGCAAAACGCCCTTTTGTAAACCACGGTACCGGAAGCCATCAAGATTGTGGGCACTGCCCGGCGCGCCACTCGGTGGGCTCAAGGACCGGGCCAGAACCCCGCGTCTCCATTCCATACGACCGCAACCCGTGCAGCTTTCAGGGGGCTGCCGCAGCGATGTGACCGGTTGCCACGTCGGCAGGGCTCTATGATTGGGCGCACACTGTCGTGATCGAGGGGGAAGGAAAGCCAAGGTGCCCACGGAAAAGGAACTGATCGACCGACTCGGCTCCGTATACCTGTTCGAGGGCCTCTCCGACAAGGATCTGAAGGCGCTGGTCGGAAGGGCAACAGAAGTGGAGCACTCGGCCGGTCACAAGATCGTGACAGAGGGCCGGGGTGGAGTTGGATTTCACTTGATCCTGGAGGGGCATGCCCAGGTGCTGGTGCACGAGCAGAGTCATGGGTGGCTGGGACCCGGCGACTACTTCGGCGAGATGTCCTTGATAGACGGACAACCCCGCTCTGCCACTGTTCGCGCCGACACTCCGGTC
>JALZIO010000139.1 GCA_030860245.1 Actinomycetota bacterium
GGCTAACCGTGCCAACCGCTCGTGGACTGGGCAAGCGTCGGGGACTAGGGGGAGGGGGGAGCGTCAGGTGGCGGCCTTAGGCATGGTATGAGGGGTTGAGTGGCCGCAACGTCCTGGGGCCCCCGGAGTGGGTGGGAGACTGATCATGGAGCGGTTTGGTAGTCGGGGCACGCCGCGGCAGTGAGCTCTCACGGCAGTGGATTCTGGCGAGCGGCCGAGCCCAAACCGTCCTACGACGTAGTCGTCGTGGGCGGCGGGGGACACGGACTGTCGACCGCCTACTACCTCGCGCGCAACCACGGCATCACAAATGTCGCGGTCCTCGAAAAGGGGTGGCTCGGCGGAGGCAACATGGCGCGCAACACGACGATCATCCGTTCCAACTACCTGTGGGACGAAAGCACAGCCATTTATGAGCATTCCCTCAAGCTGTGGGAGGATCTTGAGGAGGAGCTCGATTTCGACGTTCAGTTCAGCCAGCGGGGTGTCCTCAACTTGGCCCACGATCTTGGCGACGTCCGTTCGAGCCTGCGGCGAGTGAATGCCAACCGGCTGAACGCGGTTGATGGGGAGTGGCTCTCGCCCTCTGAAGTGGCCAGGTTCTGCCCGATCATCAACGTGTCCTCCGATGTTCGATATCCGGTGCTGGGAGCAACGTTGCAACGGCGTGGAGGCGTGGCCCGCCACGACAAGGTCGCGTGGGCCTATGCGCGCGCCGCGGATCGACTCGGGGTTGACATCGTGGAACACTGCGAGGTGAGAGGATTTGACGTCCGCAAAGGACGCATGATTGGTGTGGAGACCTCTCGAGGAAGCATCGGTGCGACCAAGATCGCGCTTGCGGCGGCCGGCCATACCTCTGTGCTGGCGTCAATGCTCGGGCTTCGTCTTCCGCTGCAAAGCCATCCGCTGCAGGCGCTCGTGTCTGTCCTGTTAGAGCCGCTGCTGGACTGCGTGGTGATGTCGAATGCGGTGCACGTCTACGTGAGCCAAGCAGACAAGGGGGAGCTTGTCATGGGGGCCGGGATCGACCCATACAATTCTTACGCGCAGCGGGGTTCCTTTCACGTGATCGAGCACCAGCTGGCTGCAGCGATCGAGCTCTTCCCTGTTTTCCGGCATGCGAAATTGCTTCGGACTTGGGGCGGCATCGTCGACGTCAGCCCCGACGCCTCTCCAATCATCGGCACGACTCCGATTGATGGTCTCTTCCTCAACTGCGGCTGGGGAACAGGGGGTTTCAAGGCAACGCCCGGCTCCGGTGCCGTGTACGCCGAGACGATCGCGAACGCCAAGCCCGGCCCGCTCGCGCGGCACTTCGCGCTGGACAGGTTCGAGAGCGGCGCGCTCATCGATGAGCACGGCGCGGCGGCCGTGGCTCACTGAGGAGAGCTCTTGCTGCTGATCCGATGCCCGTGGTGCGGTCCTCGGGATGAGATCGAGTTCAGCTACGGGGGCGAGGCGCACCTAGCGTATCCTGCAGAGCCTGACCTGCTCTCCGATGCGCAGTGGGCCGACTTCCTCTTCATGCGCCACAATCCCAAGGGCGATTTCTCAGAGCGCTGGTATCACTCGGCTGGTTGCCGGCGCTGGTTCAACGTGATTCGCAGCACAGTGACTCATGACATCCGCGCCGTATATCCGAGCGGGGAAGCGCCCCCCGAGGCCACGTCCTAGGTGGCGTCTCATCGCCTCCCGTCCGGGGGCCAAATCGATCGCGCCGCGCCGCTGCGCTTCCGGTTCAACGGGACTTACTACAAGGGATTCGCAGGCGACACGCTTGCCTCGGCGCTTCTCGCCAACGGGGTCGACGTCGTCGCAACGAGCCCCATCCAGGGACGCCCGCGCGGTGTGATGACCGCGGGGATCGAGGAGCCGTCCGCGTTAATCGAGGTGACAGCTCCAACCGTCGATGTCATCACACCCGCCACGACGGTAGAGCTCGAACAAGGGCTCGTGACCGTGGGCCGGCCCGGAGTCGGCCGGCTGCCCTCCAATGGGGGGCCGCCTCCGCCCCGCTGCGAGCCACGCAACGTCCATACGGACACGCTCGTGGTCGGAGGCGGCATCGCCGGCCTGAAGACAGCGGTCGAAGCCGTCGAAGCAGGCGACCGCGTCATCCTCGTGGACGAACGGCCCCGCCTCGGGGGCAACGCGTTTTGGAGCGCTCATGAAGACGCGGCGCAGGAGAGCATCGGCCATAGCGCCACACGCCTGGAGGAGTCACCGGAGGCCGTCGTCCTCCGGCGGGCCACGGCACTCGGGCTCTACGACGACGGCTACGTCGTGGTACACGAACGAAGTCGTCCGATCGAGCGACTGTGGCACGTGCGAGCGAGGCGGGTGGTGCTGGCGACGGGTCTGCACGAACGACCGATCTCCTTCCGCGACAACGACCGGCCGGGGGTGATGCTCGCCTCTGCGGTCGTGGAGTATCTCGAGCGGTTCGGCGTCCTCTGCGGCGAACGCGCGGTCGTCTTCACCACGACCGACTCCGCCTATACAGCGGCGCGCGCCCTGCGGAATGCCGGAGCGACGGTCGAGGCGATCGTTGACGTTCGCAGCGACTCACCGGCCCAGGCCGGCTCCTGTTCCGACGGATTCCGGGTACTGTCCGGCTGGACGATCGCCGGCACCGAGGGGAACCCTTCCGTCTCGGCCGTACACGTCACCGACGACGTTGAGCGTCACACTATCGATGCCGACCTGGTCGCCGTGTCGGGTGGGTGGAACCCTGTGCTACAGCTTTACCGTGCCATCGGAGGTGGGCTTCGATACGATGAGCGAGGTGCCTCCTTCGTGCCCGCCGGCGGCGGCCCGCATTGGCTGGAGGTGCAAGGCGCGGCGGCCGGCGAGATTCCGCCGTCTGCACCGTACTGGTTCGCGCCCGCCGAGGATCTCTCGCGTCACTACGTAGACATGCAACGCGATTCGACGGTCGCCGACGTCATCGGGGCCCTGGGCGTCGGGTTCCGCTCCGCGGAGCACGTCAAGCGCTACACCTACATCGGCACCGCCGTCGACCAGGGCCGCACGTCTACGGTAGCGACTGCGGAGGTAGTCAACCAGTTCCTCGGCTGGGACGCGGGGGCCCAGGGACCGACCAACGCCAGACCGCCTTATTCTCCGGTGGGCTTTTCGGCGCTCGCTGGAGTGACCGCGGGTTCTCTGTTCGATCCCGCGCGCGTGACCCCCATCCACCGATGGCATCGTGACCACGGTGCAGTGTTCGAGAACGTCGGTCAGTGGAAGCGCCCGTGGTACTACCCCCGAGTGCGTGAGGATCTCCACGCCGCAGTGCAGCGTGAGTGCCTCGCAGTGCGCACGGCAGTGGGCGTCATGGACGCCACGACGCTCGGCAAGATCGAGGTGGCCGGCCCGGATGCGGCGACGTTCCTGGACCTCATGTACACGAATGTGATGAGCACTCTGCATATCGGTTCCATCCGCTACGGACTCATGCTTGGGCTCGACGGGATGGTGATGGATGACGGAGTTGTCATGAGACTTACGGAGAACCGCTTCATGCTGACGACCACGACGGGCGGGGCGGCGAAGGTCCTCGACCACCTCGAAGAGTGGATCCAAACCGAATGGCCGCATCTACGCGTCTATTGCACCTCGGTCACAGAGCAGTGGGCCACCGTGGCCGTCGCCGGGCCCCATGCCCGCGACGTCGTCGGCTCACTGGGGACGGACATCGATCTTTCGGTTGAGGCCTTCCCCTGGATGACTCTGCGCGATGGCATCGTGGCGGGGGTCCCCGCGCGGATCGCCCGCGTCAGCTTCTCAGGCGAGCTCGCCTACGAGCTCAACGTGGCCGGTTGGCACGGGCTGGCGTTGTGGGAAGCGGTCATGCAAGCCGGAAAGCCGTTTGACATCACGCCATACGGCACCGAGACGATGCACGTGCTGCGGGCCGAAAAGGGATACGTAATCGTCGGGCAGGACACCGATGGGACTGTGACCCCTCATGACTTGGGGATGTCATGGATCGTCTCCGACAAGAAGGGAGATTTCATCGGTAGGCGCTCACTGCGTCGGCCGGACACCCAGCGGCCCGACCGCAAGCAACTGGTTGGTCTGTTGCCCCAGGATCGCGACGCGCTGCTGCCCGAGGGGGCGCAGATCATCTCGGAAGACGCCTACACGCCCCCCATCCCCATGATGGGACACATCACGTCGAGCTACCGCAGCGCGATCCTTCAACGAACCTTTGCTCTTGCGCTCGTAGAGCGCGGCCGGGAGCTGTACGGCCGCACCCTATATGCTTCCGTGCCCGGCCACACGTTCCCCGTGACCGTTGTGGAGCCCGTGTTCTACGATCCAGCGGGAGCCCGCCGTGATGGGTGAGGCCACCACTTTCAGCCCCCTCGCTCAGCGCGTCCCCGACCTCGAGCGTGTGGCAAAAAGTGCCCGTGGTGCGGTTGAGATCGCGGAGATAGCTTTTCTCGCACAGGTCGGTCTGCGCGTCGATCCCGCGCTTGGTGAGCACTTGGGTCTGAACCTGCCGGTGGAGCCCAACACTCACACCCGGGGCAATGAAGGCCACGAGATCCTGTGGCTCGGCCCGGATGAGTGGCTCCTGGTGGACCGACCGGGAGCCGCCCCGAGCATCGTCGCAGAGTTAGAGCAGCGGCTCTCCGGGATCCATCACTCCGTCGTCGACCTGTCGTCCAACCGTGCACTTCTGGAGTTCCGCGGCCCGGCGCGCTTCGAGCTCCTGTCGAAGGGTTGCTCTATCGATCTTCGGTCCACTGTGTGGGCCTCGGGAAGGTGCGCGCAGACGCTGCTCGCCGGAACGCAGGTCGTCCTGGAGGAGCGGTTGGGGGATACGCGCGTCTACGTCCGCCCTTCCTTCGCCGACTACCTGGTCGATTGGGTCGTCGACGCTTCGGCGGAGTACTCAGAAGCCATTCCAGGTGATCGATGAGGGTGTGACCGACCTCCATGCTCCCGCGGCCATACCCAGTGGGCCGATCCCGTCCAGGACTCCCGTCCGTTCATCGGATAAACTGAGCGAGCGCGAATGGGAACAGGCTGATCCAATGCTTGCGGGGACGGGATAGGGGACGGCCCAAGGCCGACGTATGGGCTATGGCTATTTTGATGGGGCAACGCTGCTCGCCACCGCCTCTTGTCAGGAGGCCGGGGGTCCTGCTGGCGGAGGCCCCCAGGTGACTACAGGGATGCGCGATCACCGCATGCACATTGCAGGGTCCTGGACAAATGGGACCAACGCCCGTATGGAGGCCGTGAGTCCGGCGACGGGCGAGATCATCGGAACGGTCCCCGAGGGTTCCCGTCGCGACGTGCAAAGGGCCATTGCAGCAGCGAACGAGGCATGGCCCGACTGGGCAGCGCGTTCGCCCTTCGAGCGCGCTGCCTCAATGGAGCGGATCGTCGAGCTGATCATGGACCGCAGAGACCAGCTTGCTCATACGCTCACGATCGATCAGGGGAAGCCGCTGTACACAGAGGCCTACGGCGAGGTCGATGAGCTTGCGGAATACTTCCGCATGGCGGGAGAGGATGCGAAGCGCATCGAGGGTTCGATGCCGGCTTCAACGGACGCGGGTAAGCGAATCCTCGTCTATCGTGTCCCGCGGGGGGTCGTCGGTGTCATCACGCCGTGGAACTGGCCCTACACGATGCCGGCGGAGCTCATCGCGCCCGCACTCGCGTGCGGCAACGCCGTCGTGTGGGCCCCAGCCCCGGCGACATCCCTGTGCGCCGTCGAACTGGCGCAATGCATCGTCGATGCGGGGCTGCCCGCCGGGATCTTCAACATGATCACAGGCCACGGGCCGGTGGTGGGAGATGAGATTGCGCACAACCGTGGCACGCAGACGGTGGCGTTCATCGGTTCGATTGCGACCGGGAAAAGGGTCTCCGAACGCGCCGCCGGCAAAGCGCTATTGCTGGAGATGGGGGGCAATGGCCCGGTCGTGATTCTCGAGGATTCCGAAATCGACGCGGCGGCCAAGGCGAGCTTGGAGTCCGCCTTTTTGTGCGCGGGCCAGAGCTGCACCGCCGGAGAGCGCTGGCTGGTCCATGAGGCCGTGCACGGGGCCTTCATGAACGAGCTGATCGCGGCCATCAAGCAGACTGTTCGCCTGGGCGACCCGACAGATAGGGCGACAACCCTCGGCCCCCTGAACAACGAGGCCACGGCTCAGAAAATGGACCGCCACGTCGCCCAGGCGCAGGAGGGGGGTGCAGAGGTGGTCATTGGAGGCGGACGCGCCGCCGGTTTCCCCACGCCTCTCTACTACGAGCCGACAGTCATCGACCGAGTGGGGCACGGCATGGAGGTGGCCCGTGAAGAGACATTCGGTCCGGTGGTGCCGGTGACCTCCATCAGGTCCGAGTCGGAGGCCCTCGAGGTAGTCAACTCGTCGCCATACGGTCTGCTCGTGTCTGTGTGGACCGATGACCTTGCCCGAGGTGTCCGTTTCGCAGAAGGGGCGCAGGCAGGCTGGGTGAACATCAACGAGTCCTCCAACTACTGGGAGAGCCATCTCCCCTTCGGCGGCCGCTCGGGGTCGCAGTCCGGGGTGGGACGTGTGGGAGGGCGCCATCCCATGGATGTATTCACCGAGCTGAAGACCGTCGTCGTGAGCCTTGGAACCTAGGCCCAGAGGCTGCAACCATTTCGAGTGATCAGGAGCAGGAGCCATTGAACACCCGGGACCCAGAGTTGTGAGTCAGATCCAGGCAGATGTCGTGTCCGAAGGTGAGCGACTCGCGGCAAGGGCTGCCGAGCAAGGGCTTCCGCTACGGCTGCTGGGTGGAGTGGCCATCCGTCTGCGGGCTCGAGGGGAACTCCCCCCCATCTTCTTGCGCGACTACGGTGACATCGACTGGATCACGGCCCGGGGCACGTCGCGTGAAACCCAACGCTTCTTCGCGGAGTCGGGCTATTCGCCCCAAGTGCGTTTCAACGCTCTGAATGGACAGGAACGACTCATGTTTCACGATGACATCAACCGCCGCCGGCTCGATGTCTTCGTCGGTACCTTCCGCATGAGTCATGAGATCCCGATGGACGATAGGTTAGAGATCAGTCCCGTGACGATCCCTCTTGCTGAGCTGGCGATGACGAAACTTCAGGTTGCCGAGCTCAATGAGAAGGACGTGAAGGATGCCCTTACTCTCTTTTACGAGTATCCAGTCGACGACGGCGACGACTCCGCGATCAACCAGGCGCGTATCGCCTCGCTCTGCGCAAACGACTGGGGCTTATGGCGCACTCTTACCGCTAATCTGGAGACCTGCGTCCGCCACCTCGACGGTTACGATCTGCCCGTTGACGACAAAACCAGAATGGCGGAGCGCCTGAACCAGCTTCTTGATGCTATCCAACGGGAACCAAAATCACGCAAGTGGCGCCTTCGAGCGAAGATCGGCGACCGCAAGCGCTGGTACGAGTTACCAGAGGAAGTTACGGGGGGACCAGAATGATCTTTTCGAAGAAGGCTCCAAGCAAACGCATTTTCTTCGCTACCGACATCCACGGTTCGGAGACTTGCTGGCGCAAGTTTTTGAATGCGGGGAAGCATTACGAGGCAGATGTCATGATCCTGGGCGGCGACATGACGGGCAAGGCGCTTGTTCCGATAGTCAACGACGGTGATGATCACTGGCACGCCAGCCTGCTCGAGGTCGACCACAAGATGACCGGTGAGGATGAGGTCGTCGAATTCGAAGACTCAGTGCGCCGGCGCGGTTACTACCCGTTCCGAACGGATCGGGAAGAGCTTCAGGAGCTGGAGTCGGACGAACGGCGCAGGAACGAGCTCTTTCAAAAATGCATGCTGGAAACAGTGGAGCGCTGGATGCGCATGGCCGATGAGCGGCTCGCCGGGACATCCATCGGCTGCTTCGTCTGCCCGGGGAACGACGATCAGTTCGAGGTCGACGACATCATCTCGCAGGCGGAGCGAGTCGAGCTTGCGGAGGGGCGCGTCGTGGAGCTCGGGGATTTGCAGATGGCCTCGACCGGATGGGCCAACCGGACTCCGTGGAACACCTACCGAGAGGAGGACGAACCTCAGCTTGCGGAACGCATCAGCAGAGTTGTGTCCGAGATCACCACCCCTCCCGAGCGCACCATCTACAGTTTTCACTGCCCTCCGTACGCCTCAGGGCTCGACGAGGCCCCGGAGCTGACCTCGGATATGCGGCCGAAGTACGCCGGGCGCTCGTCGGTGCCCTGCGGCTCAACCGCGGTTCGGGAGGCGATCGAAAACGGCCAACCCGCCCTGTCGCTGCACGGCCACATTCATGAGGGCAAGGGCAGCACGCGCATTGGACGCACGCTTAGTATCAATGCGGGAAGTTCCTACGAGCAGGGAGAGCTATTGGGGGCGGTTGTAAACCTCGACGGCGGGAAGTCGGTCAAACGATTCGTGCTCACGAGCGGATAGGGGAACAGATGGCTACCACCGCAGCAGGCAACACTCCGCATGAGAACCTGTTCGTCCGCAAGGCCACCGGCCTTCTCAGGGGCTGGTCCGTCCGGGATGCCTTCATCTACGCGACCTTCTCGATCAACCTGATCACTCTGGGCCTCTACATCTTTTCCTTTGCCCCGTTCATACCCGACGGCTCTCTGATATGGGCGATCGCGCTCTCGGGCGTATACCTCGTCTTTCAGGCAGTAACCTACGCTTCCCTCATCGCGGCGATGCCACGAGCCGGCGGAGACTACGTGTGGATCAGCCGCGTCCTCGGAGGCGGGCTCGGATTCGTGCTCGCGTGCACGGGATGGTGGTTCATCTTGTGGCACTGGGTCCCGATCTACGCTAACATCCTCAACATAGAGGTGGTCGCCCCGCTTGCGGCCATCCTCGGGCTCGACTCGGTCGTGACTTTCTTTTCCGAGCCTGGAGGGATCTTCACTGCCTCTATGATAGTTGCCGTACTCGCCTCCATCCTCATCTCGCTCGGGATGCGCACGTACGCTCGAATCCAACAGTTCTGTTTCTACGGCGGCGTCGTGGGTCTTGTCATCGTGTTCGTGCTTTTGCTCGTCAACTCGAACAGTGACTTCGTCTCGGCGTTCAATTCAGAGGCCCAGGATGTCTATGGGGCGCCGGCCAATGCCTATCAGAGGACCTTGGAGGTGGGGGGCCTCGAAGCGGCCGGTCCCACAAGCCTGGCCATTGCCCCCACCCTGCTGCTCATTCCCATGATCGTGTTCTTCAACCTGTGGTCGAACTGGGGCGCAACGCTCTACGGGGAGGTCCGGGGGGCCTCGGACTTTCGCAAGAATATCTACGCCATGGGGGGAGCCCTGATCGCAACGACGGTTGTGGGAGCGGCTCTGCTCGCGTTGATCTCCAAGACGTTCGGGTGGGACTTCTACTACGCGGCCAACAACGCCTACTGGAGCGGGCTCGAGGGGGCTCCGGTGTCGGCTTGGCCCTATCCGGGCATACTTGCCGCCTTCTTCTTCGACAGCCCCATACTTCAATTCATCGTCGTTGCAATCCTGTCTCTGTGGTTTTTTGGCTGGGTTGGTTCGGTCTTTTTGTCCTCGACACGAGTTGTCTTCGCAACTGCATTCGATCGCGTGTTGCCGGAGTGGGCAGCACGCACCAACAAGAACGGTGTGCCCTACGCGGCACTTGCTCTCATGCTGCTGCCTTCGATCCCGATCAGCTATCTGTACGCCTACACCGATGACTTCGTTACCTACACCCTGGACGCGACTCTGGTGATAGCGATCACGTTTCTCGGGTCCGCCATAGCTGCCGCGGTCCTCCCGTGGCGCAGGCCGGAAATCTACCGCGCGTCCCCGATCGCTCGGTACAAGGTCCTTGGTATTCCCTTGATTACGGCGTCGTCCGTGCTCTTCTCCACCTTCCTCATCTTCTGTCTGTACAAGTGGGCCACCGACGACGTGTATGGAGTAAACAATCCTCAATCGGCTCTCTACATGACGATCTTGTACGTCGTGGCCATCGTTATCTATGTTGTGGCTCGGCTCGTCAGACGTGCGCAGGGCATGGATCTGAAAATGGTGCACGGGGAGATCCCAGCTGAGTGACGGCGCAGCCCTCGTGTCGCGCCATCGGGGGTAGGTGATGGAACTGCTTGTCGATGAGTCTGCAGTCACTGCCGTGGAGGCGTGCTCATCAGGGAGCAGATGTTGTCCTGAAGCCTCCAAGCGTCGTGACAGCCCTGCTGTCGCGTCCCATGGTCGGCTTCGCAAACTCCAGAATCGCCTCGGATGGATCCGCTAAAAGGGCACCGGACAGATTTGATGCAAGCCACTGGCGCGGCCGTCTGGATAGTGGAT
>JALZIO010000142.1 GCA_030860245.1 Actinomycetota bacterium
ACGCCCAGTACCTCCCAGCCCGAGCGTGCGAGGCGCTCGGCGATCGCGCATCCGATTCCCCCACAGACGCCTGTTACCACCGCGGTCTTCCTCATCTCTCCCCCTCGAGATGGCGGAAGAGATTCTCGACGGCTAGGGCGCTTGTCCGAAGCACTGCCTCGCGCGTGTTTGACGCATTGTGAGAACCAAGGATCACCTGATCCATCGAGCGGAGCGGGCTGTCGGCGGCCAACGGCTCCCGCTCGAAGACATCGAGAGCGGCGCCGGCCACTCTGCCCAACAGCAGCGCAGCCGTCAATGCTGCCTCGTCTATAACCGGACCCCGAGCAGTATTGACAATAAGGAGGCCCGGACGCGCCTGCGCCAGCACCCGGGCGTTGAGTAAACCACGAGTCTCGTGGGTGAGCGGACAGTTCAACACGAGTGCGTCGCTGACCCGCATGACCTCGTCGAAGCCAAGGACGTTCACGCCGAGGCTCGTCGCAGCCGCGGTTGCGACGGGGCTCGGATCGGACCCCACAACGGACATGGTCATGGCAAGTGCCCGGCGCGCTGTCGCTAGGCCGATCCCGCCTAAGCCCACGATCCCCAGTGTGAGACCTCCCAGAGATCGCCCTTCGGACTTAAGCCACTCGCCAGTCCTCATCGCTGCGTCGATTCGGTGCAGTTTCCGCGCCAGCATGATGAGATAGCCAATGCTGACGTCTGCCACCTCCTCGTCGAACATATTGGGCGTGTTCACGATGGCGATGCCAAGTTCTCTCGCCGCGTGCTGATCGATGGCATCGAGCCCCACGCCCCACTTGGAGATCACTCGAAGGACTGGCGCCCGCTCCAGCACGGAACGAGTGAAATGATCGTCGCCGGCGATCACACCGTGGTACTCGCCAATTATTGAACACAGTTCATCCGCAGTCATTTGCTGACCCGACAGCTTCGGAAGATACGGGTCAACACCCGACGCCACGAAGGTGCCACGGAACTCGTCGAAGCAGGATTGCATCTGACGGCAGCTCACAAGTACGCGAAGCGTCATACTGTGACCCCTCGCTTGGCGTGGAGAAACTCTCCAATTAAAAAATCGGCCTCGTCGTCGATGTCCCACGCTTCAAGCCTGTCGATCTCGAACATGAGGGGGGCGCGGCCGATCCGATTCCGGCTGAGGCGCAGTGAGTCCTCCGAAAATACATACATGTTCGAGTTTTCCTCGTAGATCGGCGGAAGATCCTGTGTTCGGAGCAAAGTCCCTGGAACATGGTTTACGGCACTGGTCGCTGACCACCAGAGGCGTGTTTGCATCCGGCACACCGTAAACAGCGAGTCCTTGTCCGGCAGGTGCGCGCCCAGATCTGCCAGAGCGCGCGAAATGGTCGGGGCACGCAAGAGCGGATTCGTACTGTGGGTCTGGAGGTACCACTTTGCCTCGCAGTGGCGGATGGTGTTAAGCAGCACGTCGTTCATAGGGATGTCACCGGCCCTTAGATGTTCCGGTCGGGGGACCACTCGAACCCTGTCTGGGAAATTCGCGCTGACGCCCTTGGCGATGAGCGGACTGTCGGTGTCTACGATGACCTCGTCGACCTGTGGGACAGCTAGCAATGTCTCCACGATGTGGTGAAACAGCGGCCGACCGTTGAACATGCGAAAATTCTTACCTGGGACCCGCTCGCTGTCATGCCGCATAGGAACGATTGCTACGACCCGCATGTTCATGACGAGCCTACAGAACGCAAGACAGCTCGAGCCGGCGCCGCTTCTGCGTCAACGACGCGAAGCGGTAAGCAGATCAGCTCGTACGTGCCCGGCTGGACGCCACTGAGATCGATGCCCTCGAGAATCACCACGCCAGCTTCCAAAAGGGATAGGTGAGTACGCCGGTCGCCGCCGAATAGCTGGATCGAGAGGTAGTCGTTGGCAACGAGCCGGATTCCCCTGTCGACAACCCATTGAGCGCCCTTTACGGTTAGAGCTGAGAAATCTTCGAAGAAGGCCTTGGACTCCCACATAGAGGAATTGTCCGTTTTAAGGAGCAGTCTGGACACCGAGCGCGGCACTCGCTCATCGAGATGGCCTGCGTCGATCTCACGAACGCCGCGCAGATCGGCAACGAACGCTGGGCCGATGCATGAGTCAAGGTCCGTTTCCTCAACCGCGGCGCCGTCCGGCATGAAATGCAGGGGGGCGTCCAAGTGGGTTCCGCAGTGAAGGTCCATCCCGACCGTGGACCCAGTCACCTCATCGCCGCGGGCCTGATCCGTCAACCTGTGGATGAAGCAACCAGTGCTCCCGGGCCAAACTGGCATCCCGGGTCGCAAGGGGACCGAGATGTCAAAGATTGGCATCGTGGCATCCAGGGGCGGTGTAGTCGATCGGACGACCGATCGGCGGGGTGTCAAGACCACATGCATCGGCGGCACGCGCCGGATAATAGAAGCGGCGCTTCAAGTGCTGCGGGATCTCGCCATCCTGAGCGAAACCCTGGTACGCCCCGAGAAATTGGGCCGAGTGAAAGCTCGGGATGGAGAGAAGGTTCCGTAACAAAACTCCTTGCTCAGCGGCGACCCAGTAGTCATTGGCCACGTGACGGAGCGATAGCAGGAACGCCTCGAGCGCGCTGAGCCGCTGCTTTTCATAGATTCGGCGGTGTGCAATTGCCTCACGCCGATAGCGGTTGCGAAGCCGATCCCAGGACTCCTCGTGGACATGCACGACGGCGCTTTCGGCGACGTAGGCAAGGAGGTACCCTTTCTCAATCGCCCCGCGGGCCCACTCGATGTCCTCCAGCCCCGTAAGCTCCTCGTCGTAGGGTTGTGCTGCCCAGATATCGTTGCGGATTACCGCATTTGCGTTATTGCAGAACGGATGGTCTTGGCGAGCCACGGACATCGCGGGAAACCATCGACGCATAAGTTGCTGCTCGGCGAACTTCGTCCGAGAGTCGCCGGTTTGGCGTCCATAGGTTAAGGCGATACGCTCATCAGCAAACGGCTTCACGAGGC
>JALZIO010000155.1 GCA_030860245.1 Actinomycetota bacterium
CGAGTTGGTGTCAGAACGGCTGGATCTTGCCCGCTCAGGTGGATCAGGGCTCAGCGAAAGGCCCCCGTCGATGTCGGCGTTGCCTTTCGAGAAATTCTTGCGATCGGGAAGGACTTTCTCGTGGCGATCTCGAAAGCACCCTCATCACAGTAGTGCCCCCCAAGGCGCGAAACGGCCCCCGCTTCCACCCGGCGGGGGCCGTCTCGTGTCTCGAGCCGAAACTCGACAGACCTAGGAGAGCGTGGCTGTGGCGCTGAGCTCGACGTTGCCGGCGAGGGCCTTGCTCACGGGGCAGCCATCCTTGGCCTTGTCGGCGAGCTCTTCGAACTTCGCCTGATCGATGCCCGGCACGGTACCGGTGACGTCCAGGTGGACGGCGCTGATGCGCGGTCCCGCGTCACCGACCTCGAAGCTCACGTTCGCCTTGACGACGAGGCTCTCGGCCTCGCTCCCCTCCTTGGCGATGATGTTCGAAAGGGCCATCGAGAAGCACCCGGCGTGGGCGGACGCAATCAGCTCCTCGGGGGAGGTTGAGCCCTCGGGCCTGTCGGTGCGTCCCTCCCAGGTCAGGGGTAGCTCACCAAAGACGCCGCTCTCGGGCGTGACGCTGCCGCGGCCCTCGAACAGGGTGCCGCTCCACTGGGCGGTAGCACGACTTACTCCCACTCCCATGTCAGATCCTCCTTGATTCGGTCATCTCGTCGATGAACCGGTACGGGTACTCGGGCTTACCTGGATCAGTCGCCTCGTCGAGCGCGGCGACCTCGTCATCGCTGAGCTGCCAGGAAGTCGACGCGAGGTTGTCCTCGAGCTGTTCCATTGTGCGCACACCCAGGATCGTAGAGCTCACCCCCGGGCGGTTCGTCACCCAATTAATAGCCACCTGGCCGTGGCTGACCCGGCCGCTCTTCTGCGGTCCGGCCGAGTCCGCCCCGCCGTTGTGGTCCGCGACAATCTTGTCGATGACATCCAGAACCCCCCACGTACGCTCGGCATTGCGCTTGTTGTACGCCTCCACCCCCCGCTCGGGATCGACCCCGAGGCGGGTGTCCCCGGTTGGTCGCTCGTCACGTTGGTACTTACCCGTCAGCCATCCCCCACCCAGAGGCGACCACGGCAGCATGCCGATCCCCTCCTCCAGACAGAGTTCGACGAGTTCCCATTCGATCTCGCGCGCCAGCAGGTTGTACTGAGGTTGAAGTGTGACGATCGGAGCCTGCCCGTTCACCTGAGCTAGCAACGCAGCTTGTTGCAGCTGCCAGCCGGTGAAGTTGCTGACGCCGATGTAGCGCACCTTTCCCATGCGGACGAGATCGTCGAACGCCGCGAGCGTTTCCTCCAGTGGCGTGAGCGGATCCCAGCAGTGGGCCTGGTACAGGTCGATGTAGTCGGTATTCAGGCGACGAAGGCTGTTGTCCACCGCTTGCGTAATCCAACGCCTCGACAGGCCTGCCTCGTTGGGATCGTCCCCCATAGGAAACCGCACCTTGGTTGCGAGCACGAGATCGTCCCGACCGCGTTTACCGAGCCAGCGCCCGATGAACTCCTCGGCCTCTCCCGTCTGGTACACGTCGGCGGTGTCGATGAAGTTGCCCCCCGCTTCGACGTAGCGGTCGAGGATGGCGTGCGCGTCCTCCTCCGCGGTTTCCTTTCCGAAGGTCATCGTGCCGAGACACAGGGAGGTCACCTGAGTACCGGTTAAACCAAGTGGTCTGAAGTCCATTGTTGCTGACCCTACCCATCCCTGTGATCTGAACCCTGCTTCAGTGGGCCGCGCCGCCGCTCAGCTTCAGTCCGACTACCGCCACGACGAGAAGTGTCAGGAACAGGACCCGCCAGGTTGATACCGGCTCGTTGAAAAGGACCATGCCGAGAATGCCGGCCCCGGCCGCGCCGATGCCCACCCATACCGCATAAGCAGTGCCGATTGGCAATGAGCGCGCCGCCAAGGACAAGAGGAGCATGCTGGCGATGATCGCTCCGCCCGTGAGAAGGCTGGGAACGAGCCGAGAGAAGCCCTCGGTGTACTTCAGCCCGATGGCCCAACCGATCTCGAGCAGGCCGGCGAGGCCGAGAAGAATCCAAGCCATGGAAAGCCTCCGCTGTGCGTCGTCTTAGCG
>JALZIO010000160.1 GCA_030860245.1 Actinomycetota bacterium
AAAAACGTTGTTGGGGAAAACATCGAAGGTATCGGCTACCTGCCCCCGCAACGACCTCGCGTAGGGTGAGGGTCCCCCGGGTGCGAGCGGACTCAGCTCCCTGTCCGCCCGGCGGCCATGCGTCCAGACAGCGTACAGGGTGGAGCCTGGGCGATACTCCCAGCGCAGCACTGTGTTCGACTGCAGGCTGCTGAACGAGAAGTCGTTGCGCTTGGGGAAGGCGTCGAAGGCCGCGAGCTGGTCCCTGTTCTGTAAGATTTGCATCCTCTCGTACCGCCCTCTAGCGAGGAAGAGCTGGCCGTAGAGCTGGAACGACAGGTTGGGAGTGAGGGTGTAGGTCCCACGCAGGGTCAAGTCCATCGAGCGGGTGTCCCGCGCCCCGAAGATCGGAACGAAATACAGGTTCGGGCCGATCGTGTCCACTCCGGCAAGGAGGATGTCGAGTACGCCGCCGTCGTTGAAGCCCACGTAGTCCGCGGGGACGTTGCCACCTGGCTTCCCCGACTCCCGCCCGATCAGCCACCCCGCGTCTGTTCGGAGGAACGTTTCATTGGATGACCAGGCAAGCATGTCATCCCCCCACTCTCCCTCAAGATTCGCCTCGAGCAAGATGTGCTCGCTCACGCTCCAGTTGCCGCGCAGCTCGGCCGTATATCCTCGGCCTCCGCCCTCCTGTAACTCGAGGCCTCCCTGCGGCTCCAGCCGCCAACTGCGCCGCTCGTCCGTGGTGAACTCCAATGATGCCTCGACGCTGCCCGGCGCCTGCCAGGGGCCCAGGCCCCGCGTTTCGTAGAGGTCGTAGCCACCGAAAGGTCGCTGGAAACTCACGCTGGCATCGACCGTCTGGAAGCCGTGCAGCACCCAGCGGGAGCGGAGGTCCAACTCGAACCCCTGGCTCAGGCCCTCAGCGTACGCGATACGCTGGACGGCAAACACCTCCGCACTCGCGCGCTGGAATGGCCCGAACGGCCGGTTGGCGTTGATCTGGTGCTCGACGTTCCCGAGCAAGATGTAAGCGTTGTTCTCGCGGAGCTGGCCCAAGTCGTTGGGGTTGAAATCGTCCGAGAAGACGTCCACCCCTCCGAAACCCTGCCAGGCCCCTTCCCGCTTCCGGACCCAAACCTTCCCGGCGTGGCCCGACTCCGACGCGATATCCACCTCTGTCCACCACCGGTTGGTGACCGCGGCAAAGCCCTCCACGCCGTAGCGGTTGTCGAGGAAGCGGAGGTCCCAGTCGGCGCCCGCGGACACGCTCCGGCCGCGTCCCGCTTCGGCCGGCGAGTCGTACAGGGTCAGGATCCCGCCGGCCACGGAAGCGGTGCCGAGCTGCTGGGTGGCGCGGGCCACTCCGTACTGTCGGCCCGGTCGGAAGTCGTCGCCGGTCGTCGCGCCGAGGACGCCGAAGGAAAGTCCGCCGGCCGTGCGTCCAGATAGCTTGGCTGCCCCGATGATCGGAGCGTCGGCGCCGATGCGCCGGGTATAGAGGAGCTGCCCGGGACCTGCCGCGAACCGGTAGATCTGGCTTCCTTCCATGAAGAAGGGGCGCCGCTCCTCGAATATCGTCTCGAAGGCGGTAAGGTTGAGCACCGCCGGGTCCGACTCGACCTGGCCGAAGTCCGGGTTGATCGTGGCGTCCAGGGTGATGTTCGGGCCCAGTCCCAGCTTCACATCGCCGCCGAGATCGAGCTCGCCGTCGCCATCGGTCTCGCCTGGACGATCGGCGCTCTCCCGCGTTTGCACCCGCGCCAAGGTGTAGGGGCGGAGCTGCAGGTTGCGCCGCGGCGCGATCCCCGTGATCCCCGTGAGGTTGCCGAAGCGAGCTACCTGGTTGGATCGCTCGCCGCGCGGCACGAGCGGCCACTGCGACTCCTCCCCGAGGCGCGGGATGTGGCGCGAGAACTGGATCCCCCACGTCTGTGTGTCCGCGCGCGGGAAACGCAACATGCTGTAGGGAATGGCCATCTCCACCACCCATCCCTCTGATGCAATCCGGACCGCCGAGGACCAGATCGCATCCCACGATGCGTCCATTCCCTGCGGACCGGGTGGACCGCCTCTCCCATCCTCTTCGACGGCGTCGAACTGGACGCCGGCGGCGTTAACCGCGAAAACGTGCGCGGTCCTACGATCCAGGTAGGAGTCGATGGACACTACGAACCAGTCGGCGCGGTTGAACCCGTCCCGCCTTCCGAGCGTCCGCTCGATGGCGGAGGTATCCGTGTCGTACAGCATGGCGCCGACGTACAGGGTGCTTGGGCCGTAGAGTACGCGCACCTCGCTGCGCTGCGAGGCCGGCGCTCCCTCGGACGGCTCGAACTGCAGGAAATCCGATGCCGGCTCTGCCTCTGCCCAGGCCGACTCGTCGAGCCGACCGTCCACCACAATTGCGGAGACGACCGCGCGGGCCTGGAGCGACGGCCGGCTCTGGGCGTGCAGAGCGCGGGGCGATCCCACGCCCAGGAGTGCGAGGGCCAGCACCAGCGCGCGGACGCAGCGCGCAAGGCGCCGCATCTCCTGGAACCCGACTGCGGAGCAGGTGGGGAAGGCGTTGCCCATCACCGGATCAGTAGCGCTCGACGTCAGCCCCACGCCGGCTGTCCCGGGG
>JALZIO010000169.1 GCA_030860245.1 Actinomycetota bacterium
GCTCTACGGTTCAGGGGGTGGAGATCGTCTCGACGGCGGGCCCGGGGCCGATTGGATCAACGCCGCGCCGGGCGCCGATTTCGCAGATGGAGGGGTGGGCCGCGACTTCGTGACCGGGGGGTCCGGAGCCGACACCCTCTTTGGAGGGGACGGAGCCGACGAGCTCTACGGCGGAGCCGACGATGACGTCATGGGGGGAGGAATGGGCGGCGACAGGCTGTCGGCGCAGCGTGGTGACGACACCGCCTACGGGGAGGATGGGGACGATCTGCTGGACGGCGGCGAAGGGCGCAACGGGCTCTTCGGGGGCAATGGTCGGGATGGATGCCGCCCCGGCGCCGCCGTCTACAGGTGCGAGGGCAGCGGGCCCCGGATCGACTGACATTCGCCATCGCCGAGATGGTCGGCCGCCGGTGTGGTCGTTGAGCGTTACAGGGGACTGCGCCGGGCTATCGACCTCTGGCAAGTCAGCGGTGGGGGCGGGATTCGAACCCGCGGGGGGCGTGAACCCCCAATCGCTTTCGAGGCGATCGCGTTATGGCCACTTCGCTACCCCACCAGTGTTGCGAGCGCGTGCACGGAGACGTGGACCGGCCCGGCGCGCCGACTGTAGGCGCTACGCGCACGAGTATACGAAAGCGTCCTACCGGCGCCGGAGGGCGAAGAACTCAGTCAGCACCGTCGCGCACTCTGAAGCGAGCACATCGGTCGTGATCGACACCCGGTGATTGAGGCGGGGATCCTGAGGGATGTTGTAGAGAGATAGCGCTGCGCCCGCCTTGGGATCCTGAGGCCCATACACGAGACGGCCGACGCGTCCCCAAACCATCGCTCCGGCACACATTGGGCAAGGCTCGAGCGTGACGTAGAGCGTGCTGTCGTCCAAGCGCCAGGTCCCCAGTGCGCGGGAGCCGGCCTGCAGGGCGAGAATCTCCGCGTGGGCAGTCGGATCACCCCGAAGCTCACGCTCGTTGCACGCCTGGGCCAGCACCTCGTCCCCACGGACCAGCACGGCCCCGACCGGGACATCCCCATGGCCGATCGCCGCCCGCGCCTGGTCGAGGGCTATCCGCATGAATGACTCGTCGGTCAAGCTAATCGGCGGGACGTCTGCGACGCGCCTGAAGTCTCTGCCTGCTCCCTCTGCTCTTGTCCTGAGCCCAGTTGAGCGCGTCCTTGGCCCAGTCGTACTCCGTGGCGAGGAGGGCGACGCCTCCAATCGCAACCAATAGGCCGGGACCCGGAACCAGCGGCACCGCCAGCACGATGCCGAGAATCGTGAGCGCAACGCCTAAGACGGTTACCACGATCCGCCGGCTCTTGTGGCCCCACGATCTCTTCTCGGCGGTGATGCCGTCGATCACCCGGAGAGATGGAATCTCGTCCCCCGTGGCGTTCGGAGCTTGGGACGGCCGTGGGGAGGATAGAACGAAGGCCTCGAGGAACCTCTTTACCTGCGTGGTCACCGCCTCAGAGCCCGTCGGGAACTGGATCCACAGGTCTCCCTCGGAGGTCTCGACTGCGAGAACCGGCCCGCCGGGGGTGGCCGAGCTCAGGCCCCAGGATCGGATGTCGGCCAGGTTTGCCACAAAGATTTCGAGCCCTCCCAGCCAATACACCACCAGGCGGCCCTGGGTGAGATAGGCAAAGCCCTCCCGGCCACCCCCCGGGCGCCGCGCTCGGATCCAGTGTGTGACGCTTTCCCCCTTCTCGAGGTGGGGTGTGCAGAGTGTCAGGATGTGGGCCTCTCGGCGCTCCGCAAGTCGAGACATCAGGCTCACGACGTCACAGCCCTCCAGGCGCTCGGGCAACCTTCCATTTGGCAGTACGCCCGGAGGGATTCGAACCCCCGACCTTCCGGTCCGTAGCCGGACGCTCTAATCCACTGAGCTACGGGCGCATACCCCAACCTTAGTGCCTAGGAGAACGCTAGAACATCACTGCCCCGGGCTGGGAACTCTCCCCGGGAGCCGCCGCCGTCCGGTTCCAGCAGGGATTCGAAGAAGCTTCTCTGAGGTGGCGGAGGCGCAGGGATTTGAACCCTGGAAGGGACTTGACGTCCCTTAACGCATTAGCAGTGCGCTCCCTTCGGCCGCTCGGGCACGCCTCCACGTGGCATGATATCGACCTCGCAGTCATGCGGTGGCGCAGCCAAGATCACTCCTCCCTGCGAATCCAAAGGAGCGCTCGATGAGAAAAGCCCTGACGGCCATCCTGATGACCCTGCTCGTCGTGGGGGCCTTGCCGCCGGCCGGCGTCGCCGCCCCGAGGGGGAGCAAGGTGGTCCGTTACAAGGGTGGTCTGAACTTCCCCATCGACATGGCCCGGGTTCCGGGCACGAAGACGACCTTCTTCACCGAGAAGAGCGGGAGGATTCGGGTGATGCACGGACGAAAGCTGGTGAAGAGGCCCTGTGCGAAGCTCAATGTCGCCAGCGACGGGGAGAGGGGTTTGCTGGGCCTCGCTCTTCATCCCAAATACAACAAGAACCACCTCCTCTACGCCTTCTACGTCAATGCAAATCCGCTGGAGAGCCGAGTCACGCGCTTCAGGGTGAACAAGAACCGGTGCAGAAGCAGGAAGGGCATCGTCAAGAACGTGCCTGCGCCGAGCGGCTACCACATCGGAGGGCAGCTCGAGTTCGCCGGTGGCAAGCTCTTCGTCTCCGTAGGGGAAGGTCATGATGCTGCCGATGCACAAAATAAAGCAAACCGCCTCGGCAAAGTGCTGCGCTATAACCCCGACGGCTCGATCCCACGCGGCAATCCCTTTTCGAAACCGGGAGATCGAAGCCCCGTGTGGAGCTATGGGCACCGCAACGGCTTCGGATTGACACACAAGCCCGGGACCCAGAAGCTTTACGAGACAGAGAACGGCCCGGAATGTGACGACGAGTTAAATCGCATCAAGCGAGGCCGAAACTACGGTTGGGGTAATGGGTACAACTGTGGCACCGCTGGAGTTGGCCCCCGTCCGAAGCGCCCACTCCATAGATGGGACGCGGTTATCGCGGTGACAGATCCGTGGTGGTACAAGGGCCGCATGAAGCGGTTGAGCGGTGACATCTACGCAGGCGGCTTCACGAACGGAACCCTTCATCGCCTCGTGATGAACGAAAAGGGAACCAAGGTTCGTCGCGACAAGGTCATCCACAGGGGTGAAGGAATCGTCGACGTGGCCAAGGGCCCGGGCGGATGGCTCTATTTCATGACCGCGACCGGCATGTACCGGATAGTCCCGGATTGACGGCCGACCGGGTTCTAGAGGTACTGCCCCGATGTCGCTTCGGGCAACGGCGAGCTCCCGGGTGGGAGGCTTTGCCTGCGCATCTCCTCTAGGCGCGAGCGCGCCTCCATCTGCTGAGCAAACATCATCGCCTGGATGCCGTGGAATAAACCCTCGAGCCAACCGACGAGCTGTGAATGCGCCACGCGAAGCTCTGCCTCCGACGGCGCCTCCGCTGCGAACGGCAGACTGAGACGGCTCAGCTCTTCCTTGAGCTCGGGGGAGAGAACCTCGCTCAACTCCTTGATCGAGGTTTCGTAGATGTCCGCGAGCCGCGTCCGGCTGGCCTCGTCCAAAGGAGCTCCGCGGACTTCTTCGAGAAGCTGCCTCGCCATGGCAGCTATCCGCATGACCTTGGCGGGGTGCTGGATTCCTTCCGAGCTCCCCTCGTCACCCCCCTTCTGTCCGGGCGCGCCTTCCACCATTACCTCAGATGCCTCTGTTTCGTTGCGTTCAGGTTGCATGGGCCCTCGCTCGGTCAGTCGTTGTGTGCAAGCTCAAGGTAACCCAGGTTTCAAGCTTTGAATGGGCGGCGACGGGAAGGGGGGGATCTCCACACGCGACGAAGCACCTAGTCGCGATCCGGGAGCTGCTGCACCGACCAGTGGTTGCCGTCGGGGTCGTCGAAGTAGGCGAAGGCAAACCCCTCCAAGACCTCGACCTCACTGACCTCGGCCCCCCGTTGTACGAGCTCCGCGCGCGCGGCCTCTATGTCGGAAACAACCAGCTGCAACTGAGTCGGGCCCGGTTGCCCGCCCGGGAGCCCGGCCCCTATCATGATCGAGCACGCCGACCCGGACGGCGTCAGCTGGACGACGCGCATAGTGTCGCTGAAACTGCGATCATGGTCCACGTTGAAGCCGGCCTTCTCGGTATAGAAACTCTTGGCGCGGTCAACGTCCGAAACCGGAACCACCACCACTTCGAGCGTCCAATTCATAGTGGTGCATCCTACCTCCCCAGTCGCCAACCCCTTGGTTACGTATTTGGATGACGACCGCGCTTGCGTGGCTATCCAGGGGTCGGCTCTCGAGGTTTAGGCCGGGAGGCTTCGGGGTGTGCAAACCTCAGCCATCCGGCGCGCGCAGATGGTGCTCGAACCAATGGACGCACCGAGTGAAGAAATCGATGGTCGCGGGAAAGTTGCCGACGCCGTGGCCCTCCTCTGGATAGAGCGCCAGCTCCGCTTCCACCCCTGCCGCTTCGAGCGCTCCGTAGTACTCAATCGCTTGGCCCGGGGGTGTGCAGCGGTCCCGTTCTCCGGCGGTCAAGAGCGTCGGTGTTTTGGCGTCGCCGGCAAACATTATCGGGCTGCGTTTGAGGTATTCCCCGGCCGCCGTCGGATCGTCGCACAAGAACAGCTGATCCCAATGCCCGATGTTCGAGGAGTGGTGTTGGCTGTACCAGTCGGTTACGGGACTTATCGCGACCGCGGCCGAGAACCGGTTCGATCGGGTGACCAGCCAAGCCGTCATGAAGCCGCCGTAGCTTTGGCCCATGACCCCGAGACGCTGGGGGTCGGCAATGCCTTCACTCACCACCAGATCGACACCCGCCACCA
>JALZIO010000220.1 GCA_030860245.1 Actinomycetota bacterium
GAACAGAAGTGGTAGGTGATCTAGAGTGAGTGAACACATGACGCGTGAAGAAGAACGGACGCGGGAATCGATCGACCAGGGCAACGGAGCCCCGGCCGGGAGCCCGGCCCTTGCGATCGAAGCCCGGCACAACGACGGCCCCCCTCCTAGCACGGAGAAGGTGTTCGAATTGAAGGACCTTTCGGTCCACTACGGCGAGAACCCGGCTGTCAAGAACATCTCAATGGATGTATTCCATAAGAACATCACTGCGCTGATCGGACCGTCGGGCTGTGGCAAGAGCACCCTCATCCGTTGTCTCAACCGGATGAACGACCTTGTGCCGAGCGCGCGCGTGGAAGGGCACCTGCTCTACCACGGTGAGGATCTCTACGGTCCAAAGGTCGACCCCGTCCAGGTTCGCAAGCAGATCGGAATGGTCTTCCAGAAGCCGAACCCGTTTCCGAAGTCGATCTACGACAACATCGCCTTTGGCCCTCGCATCCTCGGCATGAAGGGCGATATGGACGAGATCGTCGAGAGGGCCCTCCGACGCGGCGCGATCTGGGACGAGGTCAAGGACCGCCTCCAAGACAACGCCTTCGGGATGTCGGGCGGGCAGCAGCAGCGCCTCTGCATCGCTCGGTGTATTGCGGTGGAGCCTGACGTGATCCTCATGGATGAACCTTGTTCGGCTCTTGATCCGATCTCGACGGGGAAGATCGAGGATCTGATGATGGAGCTGAAGGAGAACTACTCCATCGTCATCGTGACTCACAATATGCAGCAGGCCGCCCGTGTTTCGGACAGGACTGCATTCCTGATCGTTGAGCTGACCGCCGACGAGAAGAACCGCTGGGGCGAGATCGTCGAGTACGACGAGACCGAGAAGATCTTCACGAACCCCGCCGACAGGCGGACCGAGGACTACGTGACGGGCAAGGTCGGTTGAGCGGCGCGGTGGAGAGCTGACGTGCCCCAAGAGACTCGGCTTCAATATCAGGAGGACCTCCGCGCTCTCGAGGCTCGTGCCCTGGATGGCCTCGACCTGGTCGTCGAGGCTCTCGACCGCACGATCGAGGCTGTCCAGCATCAGGACATGGAGCTGGCCGGGATTGTCGTCGCCAACGACGACGTGCTGGACGGACGCTACCTCGAGGTCCATCAGCGGCTGCTCACGATGCTCGCCACCCAGGCGCCCGTGGCGACCGACCTGCGGCTGATCTCCGCGCTCCTTCACGTGATGAAGAACATGGAGCGGATGGGCGACCAATGCGTGAACATCGCCAAGGTGATCCCGCTCGTCGGGACCGAGCCCCCGGCCGACGAGCGAATGCTCGGCAACATCTACACGATGGGCCGACAGGTCCGCTCGCTCGTCACCCAGGTGAAGCGGGCATTCGAGAACCGTGACATCGATGCGGCCCGCGACCTCGTCCGCCAGGATGACGTCGTCGACAACCTCAACAAGGAATGCTTCCGGATCGCAATCGAGATCGGCGACGACATCGACCGTCGCGAGTGGGCGATGACGATGATCTTGGTCGCCCGGGCGCTCGAGCGGATCGGGGACAATGCGGTCGACATCGGCGAGCAGGTCGCCTACCTCGTCACCGGGCTCTTCCGCGAGTTCCAGGACGCTTCGCACCCGAACGGCGTCCCGTTCGAAAACCCGGCCGCCTGACCGGCAAATTCGCGCGAGAGTCGACTCAGACCGGGTGGGTGCCACTCAGTCGACTTTCGGCGCCGGACGAACGGGCAGAAAGGCCCCCCGCTCGGATTGAGCGGGAGGCCTTCTTCTTGCCGCCCGAACCGCCCGGTCTGCGGCCGCCCCCTGTGAGACGCTCAGGCCGATGCGAAGAGCACTGAGGTCCCGTCGTGAAGGTCCGCGACGCGAGGCCGGTATGGGGGGTGGACCTCCAAGACCACGGGCGCGGTACTGCGCAAGACCGTCTGCGCCACCTCGTGCCAGGGAAGGTTGCCGCGCCCCGGGGGGAGATGGAGATCCAGCCTGAGCGGATCAATGCCCAGGGCGCGGCTCGAAGCGACGTCTGTTCGCGCTCCGAAGTTGTCGTGGGCGTGGATGAGGGTGACCTTGTCCATCGCGGGCTCGATCAGCCTGGCGAGGGAGGTTCGCTTGAGCTGCGCGCTGATGTGAGCATGCCCCAGGTCGAGGCAGATGCCCACGGCTTCTGAGCTGATGCGGCGGGCAGCGGTGCGAAGGCTCATCGGATTGGAGGAGATCACCTCGGAGCCTGGATACAGGGGAGCGAGGTTCTCGAGCGCGATGATGAGGCCGTTGAGCTCCGCTCGCCGGACCACTCGCCGAAGCGAGGCCATCTCAAAGCTGAGGGCATCTTCGGAGCCGGGCTCGTCGGGGAGGGCAAGCGCGTGGTAGACGATCTGCTGCGCACCGGCCTCGACCGCATAGTCGATCAAGCCATTCATCGCGCGGTCACCTGCGGACGTCCCGAGCCGCACGCCTGCGGGTGAATGCAAGACCAGCGCAAGGCCGGTCGTGTCGAGCGCTTTGCGAACCGCCGCCGCGTGCTTCTTCACATGGCGCGCGTTATCCAGGACTGCCGGCGGTGGCGCATCAACCTGGACGTGCGAGAACCCCGCAGCCTCAAACGACTTCAGGAGGTGCACGGACGCCCACCACTCATGAGGGACCGTCAGCCCCATGCGACCGGCGAGCGCCGAGAAGGCGCGTGTTCCCGCGTCTTCGTCCGCGGACCGGCCGAACGGCTCGCGTGGCTGCAACTCCGCCATTCCCGTAAAGAGTTGAGTAGTCGCGCACGCAGGGGATGTCGAATTGGTGAACACGTTGTGAATAAGCCGATATCGAGCTGCCGCCGAGCCGGGATATCCGCACCGTCTGCCACACTCGGTGACTGAACTGACGATGCTCTGCGCGGCGATCGACATTGGCTCGAACACCACGCGCTTGCTCGTCGCCGAGCCGCAGGAAGGCCAGCTCCGCAAGGTCATGGAGCAGCGCGCCTACACGCAGATCGGCGTCGACACGAAGCGCGACGGCTCTATGTCCAAGGAAAAGATCTCCGAGGTCGGCGACGTTGTCTGCACTCAGGTCAAGCTGGCACGCGAGCTGGGTGCCGAGG
>JALZIO010000222.1 GCA_030860245.1 Actinomycetota bacterium
TGGTTGCCGAAGTGCAGGGTGGCGATGAGGTAGGCGTTCACGAAGATCTGGTCGCCCACTTGCAGGGTATTGAGCAGGTTGGTCCTGCTGGCGAAGACCGCGTTGGGAACCCAGATCCTCTTGGTGAGGGGCTTGGCGCCCAGCCTTGTAAGCACGTTGTAGTGCACGAGCTCTTCGCGGGCCGCCGCCTTGATGTTGCGTTGGGTGACGGCATCCTTGCCGAGGCCGCGCCGGAAGCCGATCGTGTTGACGATCGTTGCCAGGACCTCTGCCGTCGCTGCGACGTTGATGATGTCCGTCGTGCTCTCTCCGCCATGGCCGGCCTTTGCCGCCGAGGGAATGCTGAGGAGCCCTAGCCCGCCAAGAGTCGCAGCCGCCCCGGCTACGAACTGGCGCCGGCTTGCCGCCGGCTTGTCGGCCACCTGCTTCTCGATGCCCGAGAAGACGTAGTTGAGACTTTCTGTCATGCGTTCCTCCCTAGTCTGGGACTGCCGCCATCCGAGTTGCAAGCGTCCCGATGCGGGTGTGTGTTTACCCTCGGGGTGGCTGCAGTCTTCTGTTGTCTGTGCCTGGGTTGAGAGGAGGCCGGTTAGGCCGAACGCAGCTAGGTCCCCAATACCCCCTCCGCTTGTGATGAATGTCTGCTGCCCGTCCCCAGAGACCGTCTCCCAACCGTCCGCTGCGAGTTGTTCGTATCTCCTGTGATGCGGGATTGGGTCAGGTTGGGGTTTCGAGAAAAATTCAACGCCGGGCAGAAGCGCCCGAGGCTTTAGCTTTCGGGGCTGAAGGGGGGGATACCCTGGATTCGCTCGGGTCCGAGGCCCTGGTATCTCGCCCGGAATTCATCCACGACCTCCTGGGAGACCCCGTCGCAGGATTGAGACGCGCCCCACGCGGTGAGGACGAAGCTGTCTGACGCCGGAACGCCGTCGTAGGGGGCCGCAAGGAGAGCAGCTTCCTGGGCCGGGGGCTCCCGATCGATCAATGCCTCGATGGCGGTGATGGTCTCCTCAGACGCGTCCGGCCGGTACCAGAACACGATCTGACCGTGCTCGAGGTTGTGGACGAGCTGCTCCGGACGGAGTGGGGCGGGATAGAAGCCGGGTAGGGCGGGGTCTACATAGTGTGGTCCCGAGGTGGGTGGGTCTGAGTTGTAGGGCGGATGGGAGGCTCCGTCTTCGATGTGATCGCCCTTTTGGGGCTCGTAGGTCTGGATCGACTCGCAGGAAGCCTCTGAAGCGGCAACCCCGACGGGGGCGGATTCCCGGGTCCGCTCGGCGATGATGAGCGCCACCGCCCCGGCCAGCACCACCACGGCGATTCCCGTCGTCATCAGGTTCCGCCGTCGAAGGGCGCGCCTCTCTTCCTCCTGCCGGCGTTTCTGCGCTTCGCGCCGGTCCCGCTTTTCGGCAAGCTTCCTGCTCATGATTCGAAGCTAACAGCGCCGGTTGGCAAAGTGGCGGAGGTCTCCGACTGCAGGCGTTTGTTACGCGACGAAGCACCTAGAGGATGTAGGCGCGAGGATCGGGCGACGGGCGGGGCCGAGGGTGGTAGTCGGGGGACGCATAACCCACCAGGACCAGCGCGTGCGGCTCTACCCCGGCGGGCAGGCTCAGTGTCCTCCGCACCTCCTCGCGACAGAACACCGGCGCAGAGATCCAGCACGAGGCCACCCCCGATTCGGCGAGCGCGGTCATGTAAATCTGCAGCGCGGCGCCGACCGAATGGGCGAAGAGGCTCCACTCCGCGAGTATGCGCCGGTCGTCGGGGTAAGCGTGCGACCGGGACAGGTCTGCGCAACAGACCGTGAGCAGAGGGGTCGACCTGAGCAGTCGCTCGGACCGGCTCAGGATCGCCTCGATCCGGTCGCTCGGGTGCCCGTCCGCGGTGAGGTCGTCCCGCCAGGCTGCTCCCATGTCCGAGGCAAGCCGTTCTTTGTCCTCGGGGGCTTCGAGGAGGGCGAAGCGCCAAGGGGATGAGTGGTGGGGTGCGGGCGCCTGAACCGCCAGCGAGACCGCTCGCTCGACGAGGGCCCGGGGCACCGCTTGATCCTGGAAAGCGCGCACGCTGCGACGCGCCGCCACCGCCTCGGCCAGGTTCACCGGAACAGGTCCTCGCGCGCCGGCCTGATGATCTCTGACGCGGCCCCGTCTGCCGGTGTCACGGGCGCTCCTCGGACCACGGCGGCACAGACCCCGAGACGCTTTCCCATGACCATCTCGGCGGCTCCTGCGATCTCGTCGGCGACGGCGATCAGGGTGGCGGTCAGGGGGCGGCCGAAGGCATCGGTCGATCCCCGGTAATCCGTCAGCGGCGCCATGCCGGCGACGCCGATGGCGACGTCGGTTTGCCCCACCCTCCAGGCGCGCCCGAAGGTGTCGCTGATGATCACCGCCAGCCGAGCTCCGGTGAGATGCTCGAGCCGGGCCCGGATCCGGCGCGCCGAACGATCGGGATCGACCGGAAGCAACGCAAGACAGTCACCCGGGACGTTGGAATCGTCCACGCCGGCGTTGGCACACACCAGGCCGTGGCGCGTCTCCGAGATGACCGCGTCGCCCATGCGCCGTAGCACGCGTGCGGACTCCGCCAGGGCCGCCTCCCGGCGCGTGACCCCTCGTACGAGCCGGCCTTCGGACTTCGAGACGACCTTCTGGGTCACGACCACGACGTCTCCGTTGGCACAGAAATCCTCTTCCCCCTCGTCGCTCACCGCTCGGCTGGCCCGCTGGCTCACCGCTCGGCGTGCGTCCGCGATCCGGGCGGCGACATCGTTTCCGGGAACGATCTCGCCGATCCCGTGGACCGGGATGATTCTGATGTCGCTCACGGCCAGAGGAGAGACTCGGCCAGCCTCGCCGAGGCAGCCCGGTCGGACATGATCGTGTCGAGAACGAGGGTCTCCATCCCCGCCGCCATCGTGGGCTCGGACTCGGATGCGTCGGATGCATCCACCACGAAGATGTCACACCATTCCGAGT
>JALZIO010000225.1 GCA_030860245.1 Actinomycetota bacterium
TCGCCAGCTTCAGCCCCCACGACTCGAGACCTTCTGCCCCTGAACCGGCCGGCTCTCCCTCGAAGGCAACCAGAGCCAACTCAGCGTCCTGGTTTACGTAGATGCCGCAGGTCGAGTAGCCGATCAAGGTGCGCAGTTCCTGCGCGATGGCGACGCCCAAATCCCTCACGCTGCTGAGCCGGTTCAGTTTCCTGGCGAGGCCCTGGAGCATCTTCAGGTGAGTGATGGAGCGCGCGCCCCGCCGCTCGAGAGGTTCGGCCGGCCGCTCGATCACGGCGGGGTCGTAGATCAACACCCTGTCTTTGCCCTGCGCCTTCGCCGTCATCATCGCGTTCTCCGCGTAGGCCGTGAGGGTCTTGCCGTGGGTCGCCTGGTCCGGTCCTGCAGACACGCCTATCGAAACTGTGACCTCTCCGACATCCGCAAACATAGAGGGCTGTGCTTTGAATCGCTCCGCGAATGCCCTAGCGTCCTCGGCCGTCGACGAGGGCATCACTACACCGAATTCCTCGCCGCCTATGCGGCACACCACATCCGACGCTCTCTTGCAGAACTCGAGCTGCTCGGCAAGCATCACCAGAATGTCGTCGCCCCTGTCGTGACCGTAGACGTCGTTGATTCTCTTGAAGTCGTCGATGTCCAGCATCACCACGGCAACCGAGTCGTCGACTCGAATCGACCGGACCAGCTCGCTGTGGACCCGGTCGTGGAAGTAGCGGTGGTTGTAGAGCCCGGTCAACGAGTCGGTTTTCGCCTGGTGTTCGAGTGCTGCATGTACCTCGGCGTTGTCGAGGCTGAGGGCGGCCGCGTCACCGAACATCTTCGCAAGCTCGAAGTCCTCGTCGGAGAAGCACGCGCTCTCTCCAAATCGGTAGATGTTCAGCGCGCCCTTTATCGAGCCCTTGACGATGAGAGGGACCGACACGAGCGCCTCGGGCTCGTCCTCCGTTGTCCCCTTGACGGTCCTCCGCCGCGGATCGAGATGGGCCGAATTGGCGCGTACGGCCTCCCTGTTCTCGATGGCCCAGCCTGTGATCCCCTCTCCGAAGAAAGTCCTTTCGTTGAGGATTTCAGCCGCCCATTGGTCCCGGGCCAGGACTGGGATGAGCTCACGCCCACGTTCGTCGGCGCGGTAGACCGTCAGAGAATCGTAAGGGACGAGTTCGGCCAGGGAATCCGCTATGAGCTCCAGCAGCGAAGGCGTGTTGGTCTCCGAGAGGACCTCATGGAAGACGCGGGCCAGCAGGTGCTGAGATCGGACGCGATCCTCCGAGTCCTTGATCTCGGACACCGTGCGACGGCCGTTAGCGACTGACATGGGCTCTCCTTGCCGGCTTTAGCTCTCTATCGTCCAAAGTGCCGACTACCTGAAATTGGCAGGGAGAGATTGGAAATCCAGGCAGGGCGAACGGGAGGGAGAGTCAGGACCGAGGGAGAGACGAAGCTGGCGCATTGAGCCGGGGCTGGCGCATTGAGCCGGGGCAGGGCCGAGGCAGGGGCGCGCGGCCCCGTGGAGGACAGCGGCGGGCCTACTTGAGGACGCGCTCTCCCTCGCAGAGGGTGAACTGGTCGTCGCCGAACAGCATGGTGGCGCACTCGCCGTACACGGTGATCAGCTTGAAGTTCTTGGCGAACCTGTCCCCGGGCAGCACCTCGTAGGCCACCCCGTCGATCTTGACGGTGGCCCCTTTGTCGCCCCGCTCTGTGGACACGTCGGTCAACTCGACTTCACGGCCACCCACCCCCTGGGTGTTTCCACCGCCTCCTCCGCCGTCCGTCGTCCCGCCGGTCCCGTCGTCTTCGATGGGGGTTTCGTCTACTCCGGGGTCACCGTCCGTATCGGTCGTGCCGTCCGTATCGGTCGTGCCGGAGGTATCGGTTGTCCCCGACGTATCCGTGGTGCCCGCCGCGGCAACCGGTGAGATGAGCGGTTCGAACGGATCCTTGGGTGCAAACACCTCGTCCGTCTCCTTCGGGCCCTCGCCGGGGGCAGCCGGATCCTCCGCGGGATCGGCCAGAAGGCCCTCGTCAACCGACGGATCCGGCGCCGTTTCGGCCACCGGCGGCGTCTCGGCGACGACCTCTGGCTCGGCGTCTCCTTTGAGAAAGAAGAACCACGCCGCCCCCAAGAGCACGAGGACGGCCACCGCTATCAGCGCTATTTGGACGCCCTTTAGGTTGCGCTTTGTCTCTGCTTCGATTGTTTGGGGTGCGGTCGCCATCGATCTCTCCCTTAAGGCGTCGTCGTCGCCGGAGCAGGGACTGCCGCAGCCGCCGGGGCACCCTCGGACGGCTCGAAGAAGATCCGAGCGGTCACATCGAGGTGCAGCTTGCTTGCCGCGGCCGGATCGACAACTTCGCCGGCGGCCGCTGCATCTCCGGCCGGGGCCAGGGCCATGAGGTCGACCCTCACTGCACGATCGAGGTCGTAGAGGCGTCTGAAGAAGTCCTGTATCTCGAAATAGCCGCCCTCGGCGCCGATCACTGTGCGGATCTCCGCAAGCGGAGCACCCTCGGGGGGAGGCTTCGGAAGCTCCGGGGTGACGTTCACGAAGTCGATGTCGGCCTGAGTAGCGGCCTCCTCGACCAGGAAGATGTAGTTGGCGACTTCGTTCTCGGACGGGATCAGCCTGCGGGTAGCGGTAAGCTCAGCCTCGAGGGCCGGAGCGTTCGCCTGAAGGCCCTCGAGCCGGTCCAGCTCGGCCTCCAGCGCAACCGTTTGGTTTTCTGCCTCGGCCGTGTCGGCGCGGACCTTCGCCAGCTCGGCTTGCCGGGGCTTGATGAAGAAGAAGAACCACGCCGCGCAAAGGGCAATGATCCCGAAGATCACAAGGATCATCCTTATCCGGTTGCTCAAGGTGTCGTTTCCTCAGTGAAGTCCAACTTGGAGCTTCCGGCTCCCTCTTCGAAGCGGCGGCTCGCCGCTGTCTGGCTTAGCTCGAGGGTGCTGTCAAAGGTTGTGAGGGGAACTGCGCTCGTGGCTTCGTCCGCAGGCGTCTCGGTCGCGCTGTTCAGCCACACTGCCGAGAAGTCATCGACGCCCTGCTGCCGGAAGAGCCACTTGGCTACGCCCGGTAGGGAAAGGGACGAGCCCTGGAACTGAATACGTCCGAAGGGAGTCTCATCGGAAACCCGCACGGGCGCAGTCTCGGTGCCAACTGGGGTCGCGCCCTCGGCGGTACCCGCCGACGCAGTCATGTTTGTCAGCCACACCTCTCCCGGCACGACCATCGCCACTTCGGTAAGGAGAGCGGGCCAGTCCACATCGCCCGCCATCACAGTCTGCAAAGCAGATCTCTTTTGCGCCACCTCGTCGGAAAGCTCCGCAAAACGTTGGAGCTCGTCGATGCTCGCCTGCAGCGACGCATTGCGTGATTCCACGACGGCGAGCTCGCGTTCAGCATCGGCGACCTGGCCTCCGAGCAGAACCCACCAAACGACCAGGGCCGCCAGGATTGCGACGCCGCCTAGCGCGATGAAACCGATATTGCGGCGCGCCCGCCGCTTCTGGGCGTAGCGCGGGGGGAGCAGCTCTATTCGCCGCATCAACCCCTGGTTCTGAGGGGCGCGGGAGCGCAATGCGTGCACTAAGTGCTCCTCCTCACCCTCGGGCCAGGCCCACAGCCGCAGCGGCAACCGGTTCGACCTCGGCTACCTGCTCGTCGGTGAGCCCAGACTTCTTGGTGTTCATGTCCAGAAGCGGAGAGCCCCTGCTGATCTCGCTTTGGAGCACCTGCCCCAAGCGCTCGGTAAAACCGGGGGTCAGCGACCCTCCGCCGGTGACAACTACCGATGAGATCGGTTCGCTGCTCTCCTGTGAGAGGTAGTAGTCGATAGAACCACGAACCTCGCTGACGAGGTTGGCGACGCTGCCCACGACGAGAGACTTCATCTCTTCGGTGCCAACACCCAGAACGAGGTCGAGCTTCATCGCCTCAGCCTCTTCGAACGGAACATCGAGATCTTTGGCAAGGGACTCGGTCGCATCGTCGCCACCGACCAGCAGAATGCGCACAAACCTCGGCTCGCCGTTGTGGTGGACGACGATATTGGTCACAGTGGCGCCGACATCTACCACCGCCTCCGCTCCCGACGCGCCGGATTCTCCGCGTGCGTTTGCACTCACGGCGCGGGCGATGGCGAAAGGCGCCAGGTCTACCCCGGCCGGCGACATGCCCGCCGCCGATGCGGTCTCAACAAACGTTTCCACCATGTCGCTGGCTGCGGCGACCAGGAGAACGCGCATCATGTGCTGACCGTCCTTGTCGGTGTAGTCGTCGATGATCTGGTAGTCGAGCTCGGCTGCATCGACCGGCATGGGTATGTGGTCGGCAACCTGGAACTCGAGAGAAGCCCGAAACTCTTTCTCCTCCAGGAAGGGCAGCTCTATCTGCCTTACGACTACCCTCTGGTTGGCGATACCGAGAACCACTTTCTTGGAGCGAATCTTGACCCGCTTCCATAGCTGCGAGATTGCCTGCGACACGGCGCCGGCGTCGCGGATCTCGCCGTCAACGACCGCCCCCTGGGACAGGGCCGCCTGGCCGAACGAAACCAGCTTCAAGCCGCCTCTCGAGCTCGTGACTTGCGCGGCGCGCACTGCGCTGGTGCCGATGTCCAGTCCGACGGTGGGGGCGGAGGCTCCTGCCACTAAGCCTTGCCCTCGATCCGTACGGCCCGGTCGTCGAGGTATCTCTCGACCTCGGTTCGGCGGATGCGGTAGTTCTTGCCAACCCGGATGGCGGTGAGCTGCCCGGACTTGATGAGCCGGTAGACCGTCATGTTCGAGACGTGGAGGAGGGTGGCGACCTCACCAACGGTCAGCAAGGGCCCTTCGAAGTCTGACCGGGCCATCCAGGACACCTTCCGTTAGCCGACGGGCACCCGTGAGCCCCGCCCCTCAAGAGGCGAAAAGCTCAACAACCGGGCACAAGCACGTTCAGCTTGTCTATTCGGCAAACCCGGGCCCATCTTTAGGGGGGAAATCGAGCCCCTCCTTGAGCGCCCGGGGGCGGTGCTCCTAGCGGTCGACCTCGCTAAAGCTCTCTGGGGTCACGCGCAGGAAGCCCCCGGGAAGATTCTTGACCCAGCAAGAGCTCATTTGGACCCGAGC
>JALZIO010000230.1 GCA_030860245.1 Actinomycetota bacterium
GTTCACAGCCATGAACCTTGCCCGAGAGCTGGGCCGGGGATCCGGGCGCATCCTGACCCCGCGCGCCACCGGCGCGCCCCGAGACATGCCCCACGCTCTGGGGCGCGCCGGATGGTCGGTCGACGAGGTAGCGGTCTACCGCACGGTGCCAGCCCCGGGAGACACGCCGGCCGTCCAAACTGCGCGGGCGGGGGACTTCGACGTGGTGACCTTCTCCAGCGCATCGACCGTCCGCTATTTCGTGAACGTGGTGGGTTCTCCGGCCGACCTCGGCCTAGATGGAGCCGCACCTCAGATCAAGGGCAAAAAGGTGGTCGCCTGCATCGGCCCGGTAACCGCAGAGACGGCCCTGAGCCTGGGAGTGCGCGTCGACCTGGTCGCGCCGCAGCACACCGCGGACGGGCTTGTCGCTGCCCTGCGCCACCATTTCGGCTGACACCCGTCCCGCTAGGGGAGGTTCGGCAGGATCTCCCGTTTGTAGAATTCGAAGAAGCCGGCCTGGTCGGGCCCGATCTGATGGACGCAGATGTGGTCGTAACCCGCGTCCGCATACTTCTTGATCTGCTCGAGATGCACCTCGGGATCGGGCCCGCATGCCACGGTGGCATCCATGTCGGCGGGGTCGGCCATCTGGGCCGCCTGCTCGAAGTGCGCCGGCAGGGGGAGCTCCTGATTGAGCTGCCCCTTGGTCGCCGCATTGGGCCAGACCTCGTATGCGATCTGCCTCGCCGCGGCCGCGTCCTTGTGCCAGCACACCTGCGTCTCGGTGTAGCGGGGCTTGCCCATCCCACCTGCTTTATCGAACTTTGCGAGAAGGTCCGCGTCGGGCGCCAGCCCGATGTACCCATCGCCCATGGCGCCCGCCAACGTGATCGCCTTCGGCCCATCGGCCGCGACCATGACCGGCGGAGGGCTCTCGGGCAGGGTGTAGAGGCGTGCGTTCTCGACGGTGTAGTAGGTGCCGCGGTGGCTGTGCTGCTTGCCGTCCCACAGCATGCGGATGACCTCCAGCGCCTCGGCGAGCATCTCGATGCGCACCGCCGCCGAAGGCCAGTGATCGCCGAGCACGTGCTCGTTGAGGTTTTCGCCGGTCCCCACCCCAAAGAAGAAGCGGCCGGGCATGAGCGCGGCGGCGGTGCCGGCCGCCTGGGCGATGATCGCCGGGTGGATCCTGATCGTCGGACAGGTGACCCCCGTACCGACCTGCAGCCGTTCGGTGGCCTGAGACAGAGCGCCGAGGACCCCCCACACGAAGGGTGATTGGCCCTGCCGGTCAACCCACGGGTGATAGTGGTCCGATATGAGGGCGAAGGTGAACCCGGTCTCTTCGGCGCGCCGGGCGTTCCGTACGAGATCGGTGGGGTGGTGCTCCTCTGAAGACAGCTTGTAGCCCAACTCCATGAATGCTCCTTTTCGTTATTCGAATCTCTTCCATTACCCCGGAGGCGCGCCGCTCACCGGGGCGCGAACATGAGGCCATGACCTCATCTCCGTTCCGCCGCCCCCGGAGGCTACGCCGTACTCCTGCGCTGCGCTCCGCCTTTGCCGAGACGACGCTGGAACCCTCTCGCCTCATTGCTCCCCTGTTCGTGAAGGAGGGTATCCCGGCGCCTGTTCCCATCGCTTCGATGCCGGGCGTATACCAGCACACGCTGGAATCCCTCGTCAAGGAGGCGCGCGAGCTGGTGGGCCGCGGGATCTCCGGCGTCCTGCTGTTCGCGGTGCCTGCCTACAAGGATGCGTCGGGGAGTCAAGCCGGCGATCCTATGGGGATAAGCCAGCGCGGGCTTGCCGTGCTCAAGGAGGAGTTCGGCGATGAGGCCGTGGTGATCGCCGACCTGTGTCTGTGCGAATACACGAGCCACGGTCACTGTGGTGTGCTCGACGGTCGCTCTGTCGACAACGACGCGACGCTCGAACGGTACGAACGCATCGCGGTTGCCCAGGCGCGCGCCGGCGCCGACATCGTGGCGCCTTCCGGGATGATGGACGGTCAGGTTGGCGCGATTCGCCGTGCACTCGATGCCGTGGGCTTTGCCGACACCGTCATCCTCGCCTACACCGCAAAGTACGCATCGAGCTTCTACGGTCCCTTTCGCGATGCGGCCGAGGGGGCGCCGCAGTTCGGCGACCGGAGCTCCTACCAGCAGGACCCGGCAAACTTCGAGGAGGCCTTGAGGGAAGCGGCGCTCGATGTCGCCGAGGGGGCCGACGCCCTCATGGTCAAACCGGCGACGCATTACCTCGACGTGCTGCGCGCGATCAAAGATCGTTTCGGCCTCCCCACCGCTGCCTACAACGTGAGCGGCGAGTACTCGATGCTGATGGCGGCGGCGCAGCGAGGGTGGATCGACGAGCGCGCCGCGACCCTGGAGACCCTCACCGCGATCAGGCGCGCCGGGGCGGACATGATCGTCACCTACCATGCCAAGAAGGCCGCCGAATGGCTCGCTTAGGACGGACCAACTCGGACAGATTGTTGACCGAAGCCCGCCTCTTGATGCCCGGAGGCGTCTCGTCGCCGGTGCGCGCCTTCGACGCGGTCGGCTCCAAGCCGTTCTTCGTCAAGGACGCGTCCGGAGCGACCATCACCGACGTCGACGGCAACACCTACATCGACTTCGTACAGAGTTGGGGCGCGATGTTGTTCGGCCACGCTCACCCCGCTATCGTGGAGGCGGTCGCCTCGGCTGCTGGCAAAGGCACCTCATTCGGGACCCCCAGTGAGCTCGAGGTCGAGCTTGCGAGCACGGTCGTAGGGATGGTTCCGAACGTGGACAAGATCCGCTTCGTCAACTCCGGCACCGAGGCGGGCATGACCGCGGTTCGCCTGGCACGGGGGGCAACCGGCCGCAGCAAGGTGCTCAAGTTCGCCGGTTGCTACCACGGTCATGTCGACTCCCTGCTGGTGGAGGCCGGCTCCGGAGTGGCGACGCTGGGCATTCCCGGCACGCCGGGTGTGACCGAGGGCACAACGCGCGACACACTCGTGGCCCCCTATAACGATCTCGACGCAGTGGCGGTTGCGATCGAGCCGTGGATGGACGACCTGGCCGGGATCCTGGTCGAGCCTGTTGCCGCCAACATGGGCCTGGTCCTGCCCAACGACGACTTCCTTCCCGGGCTCCGCCGGATCGCAGACGAATGCGGAGCCCTCCTGGTCTTCGACGAGGTCATCACCGGCTTCCGGCTGGGCCGCGGTGGAGCACAGGAGCGCTTCGGTGTAGATGCAGACATGGTTCTCCTCGGCAAGGTGCTCGGAGGAGGGCTTCCCTGCGGCGGAGTGGCGGCGCGCGCCGACCTGTTGGATCACCTCGCTCCGGTGGGGCCCGTCTATCAAGCCGGCACGTTGTCGGGCAACCCCGTCGCGATGGCGGCGGGGATTGCCAACATGAACCTCATCGCAAAGGATCCGGATCTGTACGATCGCTTACAGAGGACGGCGCGCGACCTAGTGCGTGGCTTGGTCGACGCGGCCGACTTGGCGCAGGTTCCGATGGTTGCAGCGGCGATCGGAGGGCTCGGGGGCTTCTTTTTCTCGAACGACGAGGTCGTCGACCTTGCCGGTGCCGCGGCGTCGAACGCCGACGCCTATGGGCGTTTCTTCAGGGGGATGCTTGCGCACGGGGTCTACCTGCCCCCGTCGCGCTTCGAGGCTCTGTTCCTGTCGGCCGCACATACCTCCGACCACATCGACCGGGTGGTCGACTCGGCGAGCCGGGTGTTCGCGACCCCCTAACTAACTAGAACGCGTCGGGCACGACCATGTGATCGCTTTTCGGCGGGCGTTGGTAGTTGCCCTCCTGCTTGGGCGGAAGGTCGATGGTCCCGGCGGGCAGGACGTCTTTGTAGGGGACCTGCTGCAGGATGTGGTGAATGCAGTTGAGGCGCGCCCGCTTTTTGTCGTCCGACTCCACCGTGAACCAGCGCGCTTCGGTGATGTCGGTGTTGAAGAACATCTCGTCTTTGGCCCGCGAGTACTCGATCCACTTCGTGCGCGACTGGAGATCCATCGGGCTCAGCTTCCAGCGCCGCTTCGGGTCCTGAGCGCGCTTCAGGAATCGGCGCTCCTGTTCTTCGTCACTGACCGAGAACCAGTACTTCAGCAGGATGATCCCGGAGTTGACCAGCATCCGTTCGAACTCCGGGCAGGAGCGCATGAACTCCTGCACCTCCTCTTCGGATGCGAACCCCATGACGCGCTCGACCCCTGCGCGGTTGTACCAGCTGCGGTCGAGCAGGACGATCTCGCCCGCAGCCGGAAGGTGCTCGACGTAGCGTTGGAAGTACCACTCGGTCTTCTCACGCTCGGTTGGGGTGCCGAGAGCAACCACGGTGGCGCCCCGAGGATTGAGGGGCTCGGTGATCCGCTTGATCACACCGCCCTTTCCGGCGGCGTCCCGGCCCTCGAAGAGCATGCAGATTCGAAGCCCCTGGTCCTTCACCCAGTACTGGAGCTTGACGAGCTCGGTCTGCAAATCGGCGAGATGGGCTTCGTAGTCCTTGTTCTTCAGCTTTTTCTTTTTTTCGACCCGTTCGTCGGTGAGCGCCTCTGTGGTCACGTCTCCCCCTTCCCGTGGCGGCCCAAGGTCGCGCCGCTCTCGGCCCAAGGTACCCGTTCTTAGCGCCGGGCGTCAGTCCTCGCGGCCGAGGATGAAGGCCATCACGCCCACGACGGCCAGCAGCATGACTGTGAACAGGATGAACGCGATGCCGCCGTCCTCGCCCGCGTTGACACCGCCACTGCAAGCGGTGGCCAGCAGCCCGACCAGGGCGATACTGCCGGCGAGCCTGGCCCGGTTAATGAGGCACCTCCGCAAGGCGACGGCGCGCCCGGCTCTCAGAGCGGCTGAGGCCGAACAGGTGAAGAGCGAAGATAACGGCGGTGCCGGCTGTGATGGTCCGCGCCAGGCCCAACGGGTTGCCGGGGTCGTACTGAAGAACGGCAACGGCTGCGCCGCCCGGACCCCCTTCGGGCTCCCCGCCTTGCTGGCCTTCGGCGGGCTCGGCCGGCTCGAACGTCACTGCGCCGTAGCCGGCGCCCTGGTCGAGAAGGCGCGTGTTGTCGGAGTTGACAACCGCCTCGTCGACGGCCTGAAAGGCGGTTATGTCGCCGGCTGCGATCGCCTCCTCGAGGTAGTCGAGGGCATTGCTCTCGAGCTCAGTTGCCTGGGTGGCCTCCGCGGCATCCTCGGTGTCGGGAGGCCGCCAGTCCCCTTCGGGATACTGGGCTGCCGGATCGAAGTCGAGCTCGGCCGCCTCTTCGCCGATCGCGACCGCATCCCACTCCGGAAGCTGGCCCACCGGGCCGAGCGGGCTGATCGACCAGACGATGCCCATGATCACGAGGAAGCCGAGCGTTACCGATGCGGCCACGAAGTAGGCAAGGCGCGGGCCCATGATGACCGCCAGCAGCATCCAAACGCTCCCGCAGAAGACGATGATGGCCGAGATTACCGCTCCGGCCCCTTCAAAGAAAAGGAGATCCAATGGTCGCCGTCTCCTCTAGAGGGTTCGCTCGTAGGCCACGACCGCTTCGATCTGGGCCTCGGTCAACGGATATTGCGGCACCGGGATGCCCTGTGCCGGCGCCTCGGCGAAAGCGGGCATGAAGGCGAAGCGCCGCCCGTTCTTGATTGTGGTGAGGTGCTGGCTCTTGGTGAGGTGCTTCACGTCTCCCTTCCACAGCGCAAGGCCCTGGTACCAGATCCCCTTGGCCTCCTTGCCCTGTCCCTCCGGCCCATGGCAGACGGCGCAGCGCGCCTCGAATATCTTCCCGCCGCAGCTCACCAGGGCATCGCCCTTGGGGTTGGCGCAGTCCTCAGGGATCTGTGGCGCCTCCTGATTGCCCGGGAGGCTCGCCATCCAGGCGATGACGTCGTCGATCATCTGATCGGTCATGGGGCCGCCGTACTCGACCCCCCAGGCCGCCATGTCCGTACCCGGGCGGCCGCGCTCGATCGTGAACTTGATGACCTCTTCGTCCCAGCGCTGGAACACGTTCTGGAGCGGAGGGGCCTGGTAGCTCACGGTCTTCCCGGTCTCGGGGTCGGCGAAATTCGACTGTCCGCCGGCGGCGGCCTGAGCCGGGTCGTCCACCCCGCTCTCTCCGGTGGACGCGCCGTGACATTGTGCGCAGCCTTGTCCGAGCGCCAGCGCCCGCTCATTGGCCCGGAAGGCGGAGGCGTCGGCATCCTCGGGGATCTCGGGAGGAACCGCGAAGATGAGTTCACCGCGCTCCACCGCCTCCTCCTCGAACCGTTCGGTGAACGACGCCTGCCGCTGCGATTCCGGAAGCCAGTACATCGGGATGAAGATCGCCACAGCCAGGGTCGAGATCAGCCCGAAGATCATGATGCGCTCGAGGCGCGGGCCCTCGAGCTTTTCGTCTGGCTGAGCCGGGCGCATGGCGTGTGGAATGCCAAGCATGATGCTGGGCTTCTTGGTGCGGCCCGAGCGCATGAGGAAGATGCCCCACAGCAGCGCCGCAGGCACCAGCACAGCAAGCGCGACCAGCAGAAGCTGTCCGGTGTCCACGCGTCTACCCGGGTCGGCTCACGTGGGGACGCACAGCGACCCGACGGGCTCGGCGAACTTGTCCCACGTGTTCGTACCGCGCGGTGGACCGACCTCGAGCGCGCCGGTGTCGACCACCAGCTTGCCGGCCGACTCCGATACGGGGAAGCGGTCGAGGCCCCGTGGCGCAGGGCCGCCGTAGTACTCGCCGTGCAGCCGGTACTTCGAGCCGTGGCACGGGCACTCGAAGAGCATCGACTTGCTGCAGTGGGGTACCGAGCATCCGAGATGGACGCACTTGCGGTAGAGGGCCTGGACCTTGAGCTCGGTTGCGCCGACCGCCGCGTAGACCGGTGAGTCGCCCGTTCCGTCGTAATAGGTCAGCCAGAAGCGGCCCTCGGGGTTGAACAACGGCTTGAAACCCCCGTCCGGGCCCACCTGCTTAAGGATCTCAGCCGCATCACCAACGGTTATGGCCGTTCCGAAGCCGCCGCTCAGCTTGGGCCACAAGAACGACAGCGTGCTCATTCCGAAGAAACCAAGAAAGGTTGCGAAGGTGGCGGTCCAAGCCCGGTTAAGGAACATGCGGCGCGAAACCGCCATCTGGTCCGGGGTCAGCGGCTTCTTTTTTTTCTCCGGGACCTTCTGGACGGAGACGTCGTCTCCCGATCCCCGCGAAGCGGCTTCAGCCACCTTTAAAACACCTCTTTCAAATCGTCGGTAACTACAGCTCGAAGAAGATTCCGTCGTACCAGGGGAAGGTGAAGTTGAAACCTGGGCCCCGGAAGAACATCCCGATGATCGTCAACACCGCAAAGCTCATCATGAAGAAGGTGAACAACACGATCG
>JALZIO010000245.1 GCA_030860245.1 Actinomycetota bacterium
AGTTTTACTTCCGCACCACCGATGTCACCGGTTCGACCCGCCTCCCGGGTGGGACAGAGATGGTGATGCCGGGTGATAACACCGAGATGGAAGTCGAGCTCATCCAGCCGGTGGCCATGGACGAAGGTCTGCGTTTCGCCATCCGAGAGGGTGGACGAACCGTTGGTGCAGGCCGCGTCACCAAGATCCTCGAGTAGCGAGAAAGAAGCGATATGGCGAACGGAATGAAGATCCGCATCCGGCTGAAGGCCTATGACCATGAGGTCATCGATCAATCGGCGAAGAAGATCGTCGAGACGGTCACGCGCACGGGTGCGAGCGTGAACGGTCCGATTCCACTTCCGACGGATCGGTCCCTGTATACGGTGATCCGCTCGCCGCACAAGGACAAGGATTCTCGAGAGCACTTCGAGATGCGAACGCACAAGCGTTTGCTCGACATCGTCAATCCGACGGCAAAGACGGTCGACTCTCTGCAGCGGCTGGACCTGCCTGCGGGTGTCGATATCGAGTTGAAGCTGTAAAGAGAAGAGGTTCCACGACCCCATGGCGACAGTGAAGGGCATCCTCGGCCGCAAGATAGGAATGACCCAGGTGTTCGATAGCAACGGGCGGGCCGTACCGGTCACCGTCGTGCAGGCAGGCCCCTGCCGCATCACCCAGATCAAGATTCCGGAGACGGACGGGTATGGGGCGGTTCAACTTGCCTACGGCACGGCGTCGCGCGTCAACAAGCCGATTGCGGGCCACTACGCAAAGTCCGGCGTAGATGCGGCGAGACATCTAGTCGAGCTTCGGGTCGATGACCTCGAGGCGTTCGACCTGGGCGGCGAGATCAAGGCGGACATATTCGAACCGGGCGACGTCGTTGACGTAGTCGGGGTCACCAAGGGGAAAGGCTTCGCCGGCGGGATGAAGCGCCATAACTTCAAGGGATTGTCGGCGACTCACGGCACGCAGCGAAAGCACCGTTCCCCCGGCGCCATCGGGGCCTGTGCAACTCCGGCGAGGGTGTTCAAGGGCACGCGTATGGCGGGTCATCTGGGACACCGACGGGTGACCACTCTCAATCTGAAGGTGATCACGGCCGACGCCGAACGTCACCTGTTGTTGATCAAGGGCGCGATCCCCGGTCCCAAAGGGGCGTTAATCATGGTTCGTTCGGCAGTCCGCATCAGGCAGCGCGGCACGCAAAAGCAGGCAAGCTGATGCCGTTTTCTGCAGCGCGACTCGACGGAACCGGGAAGAGCGTCAGGAACCTGGAGCTGCCCGATGAGCTATTCGGCGGCCCGGTCAACACCGACGTTATGCATCAGGTTGCGACGGCGCAGCTTGCCGCAGCTCGCTCTGGGACGGCGTCGACCAAGACGCGCTCCGAGGTGCGCGGCGGTGGCCAGAAGCCGTGGCGTCAGAAGGGGACCGGGCGCGCCCGTCATGGTTCGATCCGCAGCCCTATTTGGGTCGGCGGAGGAGTTGTCTTCGGGCCCAAGCCGCGCGACTACACACTGCGAGTCCCCAAGAAGATGCGGCGGGCCGCGCTTCGATCTGCGCTTGCCTCCAAAGCGTCTGAAGGGCGCATTGTGGTGCTGGAGAACTTTACCGACACCAAGACCCGGGCTGCAGCAGCCTTTCTTCGTCAAGCTGAGATCACCGGCCGGATACTTGTCGTCCTTGACCCGCAGGATGATGTCTCGGCAAGTGTTGACCGAGCCTTCCGGAACCTCGAGGGCTCGGCTTTTTCCCTCTACGGCTCGCTGGCGACCTACGACGTGCTCGTCGCCGATGCTGTGATCTTCACTCGGGCTGCGTTGAACGCGTTCACAAGCTCGGATTCAGTCCAGCAGGAAAAGGCCGCGTCGGCATGAGCGAATCCACCAAGAGCGATCCTCGCGATGTGGTCTTGGCTCCGGTGGTGAGCGAGAAGTCCTATGAGCTGTTGGACCAGAACGCCTACACCTTCAGAGTGCACCCGAGGGCCAACAAGACCGAGATAAGACAGGCGGTCGAAGCCATTTGGGACGTGAAAGTCCTCAATGTCAACACATTGAACCGAAAGGGCAAGGTCAAGCGCTTCAGACTGAAGACGGGGCGCCGGCCGGACTCGAAGAGGGCAATCGTCAAGCTCGCCGAAGGTGACCGCATCGACCTGTTCGAAAACCAAGGTTAGGGCCGAGGAGACACAGCATGCCGATACGCAAAGCAAAACCGACTTCACCGGGGCGCCGTTTCCAATCGCACTCGGACTTCTCCGAGCTTACGCGCGCGGAGCCAGAGAAGAACCTTGTGCAGCCCAAACCGAAGAAGGCAGGGCGCAACAGCTACGGTCGAATCACGACCCGGCATCAGGGCGGCGGCAACAAGGTCAAGTACCGTCAAGTCGACTTTCGTCGGAACAAGGACGGTGTGCCGGCAAAGGTGGCCCACATCGAGTACGACCCAAACCGGAACGCCCGCCTTGCGTTGCTCCACTATCTCGATGGAGAGAAGCGTTACATCCTCCTGCCGAACCGAGTGCGCGTCGGCGATCTGCTCGAGTCTGGTCCAGGAGCGGATATTCGTCCCGGGAACGCGCTTCCTCTGCGTAACATCCCAGTGGGAACGGTCGTGCATAATATCGAGCTCAAGCCGGGGGCAGGCGGCCGGATGGCGCGCTCGGCGGGAGCCTCGGTGCAGCTCGTTGCGAAGGAGGGCCGGCGAGCGAGCTTGCGTCTCCCCTCCGGTGAAGTGCGAATGGTCGCCTCCGAGTGCCGGGCGACGGTTGGTTCGGTGGGCAACGCCGAGGCCGAGCTCATCTCGGTTGGAAAAGCTGGGCGAAACCGATGGAAGAACAAGCGTCCATCGGTCAGAGGAGTAGTCATGAACCCGGTGGACCACCCTCTCGGTGGTGGAGAAGGAAAATCATCGGGGGGACGTCATCCCGTGAGCCCCTGGGGAAAGCCTGAGGGGCGGACACGGAAGAAGAAGTCGTCGGACGCTCTCATCGTGCGCCGGCGCGGAAAGAAGAGGGGACGCTAAGTGCCTCGAAGCACAAAGAAGGGACCTTTTGTTGACGATCACCTCTATCTCAAGGTGGCGGCAATGAACAGCAAGAATGAAAGGCGCGTTATCAAGACCTGGTCGCGGCGATCCACCGTGATCCCCGAGATGGTTGGTCACACTATAGCGGTGCACGACGGGCGCAAGCATGTCCCCGTGTACATCACCGAATCGATGGTGGGCCACAAGCTGGGGGAGTTCGCCTCGACCCGCGCCTTCCGTACTCACGGTGGCGCGGCCGAACGCTCCACGAGGGTGAGATAAATGGCTGCCAGAGCCGCCGCAGTCGAAGAGGCGATGGCCAAATCAAGCTTCACCCGGATTTCTCCCACCAAGGTCCGGCAGGTGGTGGACCTCGTCCGCGGGCATCACGTCGAGGACGCTCGACGCATCCTCAAGTTCACCCAGCGAGGCGCCTGCGCCCCGGTGGCCAAGGTCCTCGACTCGGCGATCGCCAATGCCGAGCACAACCGTGGGCTGGACCGCGACGAGCTGGTTGTGGTGCGGGCGTGGGTCGACGAAGGTCCGACGCTCAGACGCTTCAGGCCCCGGGCCCTTGGACGCGCTACTCGTGTCCGCAAGCGGACCTGCCATGTCTCCGTCGTCGTGGGCAGGGTCGAATCCCCCCTTTCATCCGAGCCTCCCGAAAGCGGTGGAACGCGCCGGCGCAGAAGGGGAGCAACAGGAACCAACTCGACGGAGACGCAATCGTCACGAGAAGGGCGCAGCGCGCCTGAGAGCCAAGGAGATCGCTAGTGGGTCAAAAAGTTCACCCCTACGGGCTGCGGCTCGGGATCCACACCGACTGGAAGTCACGCTGGTATACGGAGAAGCAGTACGGTGACTACCTCGAGGCCGACCTTCGCATCCGTCAATACCTCTCCCAGCAGCTGCCGCATGCCGGTATCAGCCGGGTTGACATCGAACGCACGCGTGAGCGCGTCCGCATTGACGTTCACACGGCGCGTCCGGGAATTGTGATCGGTAGAAGGGGGTCGGAGGCAGAGCGCCTGCGGTCGCACCTCGAGTACATGGAGTCGCGCATATACGGCAAGCCGACCGACGTGCGTCTGAACATCATCGAGGTGAAACAGCCGGAGCTTGATGCTCAGTTGATAGCGCAGGGAGTTTCGGAGCAACTCGTAAGCCGCGTCTCCTTCCGCCGCGCCATGAAGAAGGCCGTGGGCACTGCGATGCGTAACGGGGCCAAGGGCGTACGGGTGCAATGTGGCGGGCGTTTAGGCGGCGCCGAGATGAGCCGCACGGAGTGGTACATCGAAGGACAGATGCCGCTTCATACTCTCCGGGCGGATGTCGACTACGGGCTGGCAGAGGCTCGAACCACTTTCGGCCGCATCGGCGTCAAAGTATGGATCTACAAAGGACCGTTCCAAGACATCTACGCCTCGGCGCGCGATGTCGCAAGATTGCGCCGCGAGGCTGCTCTCGCTGCCGGTGAAACCGTAGGACGAGGGGCGGAGGAACGCCGTGCCGGCAATGGGCGCCCTTCGACGCAGCGGGCCGGTGCAGCGCAACGCCCCGCGGCGGGCCGGGCCGGAGCTCAGCCCAGGAGTGAAGGTGGGGGTAGTGCTTCAACCTAAGAGAGTCAAACACCGTAAACAACAGCGTGGCCGCATGCGAGGCCAGGCCAAGGGTGGCACCCAGGTGAGCTTTGGCGATTTCGGGCTCATGGCGCTCGAGCCGGGATGGGTGACCAACCGCCAGATCGAAGCAGCCCGTATCGCCATGACCCGCCACATCCGCCGAGGCGGAAAGGTCTGGATCAACGTCTTCCCCGACAAGCCGGTCACCAAGAAACCGGCCGAAACGCGTCAGGGGTCCGGTAAAGGCAATCCCGAGCACTGGGTCGCCGTCGTGAAACCGGGACGAGTCATGTTCGAAATCGCGGGCATTCCCGAGCCCCTGGCGAAGGAAGCCATCCGCCTGGCCGCCCACAAGCTGCCGATCAAATGCCGGTTCGTGGCTCGGGAACAGCCACTGGAGGTGCAGTAAGCCGTGGCGAAAGCGTCCGAGCTGAGGGATCAGAGCTTTGAGGAGATCGAGCAGAGACTTGCAGAGACCAAAGAGGAGCTTTTCAACTTGCGCTTTCAGAATGCAACCGGACAGCTTGACAATTACAGGCAGTTGCGTGTTCTGCGCAAGGACATCGCCCGCATGAAAACGATTCTTCGTGCGATCGAGCTGAGCAGAGGGAGCACCGTATGAGCCTGCAGGAACCGTCCACCACGCGGGGTGATCGAAAGGTGCGGGTTGCACGCGTCGTCTCCGATCAGATGGACAAGACGGTTGTGGTCGAGATCCAGGACGCCGCCGCCCACGCAACCTACGGCAAGATCGTGCGCCGCAAGCAGCGTCTGAAGGCGCACGACGAGGACAACCAGGCGTCGGTCGGCGACACGGTCAGGATTATGGAAACTCGTCCCCTTTCACGTACGAAGCGCTGGCGTGTAGCCGAGATCGTGGAAAGGGCAGAGTGATACAGCAAGAAACGCGCTGTCGCGTTGCAGACAACACGGGAGCCCGGGAGGTCCTCGTAATAAAGGTTCTGGGCGGTTCCAGACGCCGCTACGCCGGCGTCGGGGACGTCGTGGTGTGCGCGGTGAAGGATGCCTTGCCCGGTGGTGCGGTGCGGAGATCCGATGTGGTCAAGGCCGTCGTGGTGAGAACCGCCAAGGAGCGCCGGAGAGGTGATGGCTCCTATATCAAGTTCGATGAGAACGCCGTTGTAATTGTGGACGGACAGATGCAGCCGCGCGGAACGAGGATTTTCGGGCCCGTCGCACGCGAGCTCCGGGACAAGCGTTTCATGAAAATAATCTCACTGGCCCCGGAGGTGATCTAGGTGTCCGTCAAGATCAAGAAAGGTGACCGCGTAGCGGTTATCGCGGGGAAAGACCTCGGCGCCGAAGGGCAGGTGCTCCAGGTTCTTCCGGCCAAGCGTCGCGTGCTCGTGGAAGGCATCAATCAGGTGACCCGCCATGAAAAGATCCGTATGGGCCGGCGAGGCAACCAGGAAGGCGGTATCAGCCACAGAGAGGCAGCCGTAGACATCTCCAATGTGGCCCTTGTGTGCCCTAACGACGGCCCGACCCGGGTTGGTTTTCGGATTGAGGAGGCCACCGGCGCCAAAGTGCGCGTGTGCAAGAAGTGCGGAACGGAGCTGTAGCCATGGCCGATTCGCAGATCGAAACCTACACGCCCAGACTCAAGGAGAGCTTCAACAGCGTGCTGCGTGAGCAGCTCAAAGGTGAGCTCAACCTGGGCAACATAATGGAGGTTCCCAGACCCGTGAAGGTGGTGGTGAACATGGGGGTTGGTGAAGCCTCTAAGGATGCAAGGCTTCTCGAAGGGGCAGTCCGTGATTTGACTACCATTGCCGGACAAAAGCCGGCGATTCGGCGCGCCAGGAAGTCGATAGCCACCTTCAAGATCCGCCAGGGCATGCCGATCGGCACGAGCGTGACCATCAGAGGGGACCGGATGTGGGATTTCCTCGACCGGTTGGTGTCGGTCGTGCTTCCCCGCACCAGGGACTTCCGGGGCTTGAACCCTGCATCCTTTGACGGGCATGGAAACTACTCCTTGGGTTTGACCGAGCAGTTGGTGTTTCCCGAAATCGATTACGACGACATCGACGCGACACGCGGTATGGACATAAC
>JALZIO010000249.1 GCA_030860245.1 Actinomycetota bacterium
CGGTAATCGGGCGGCGCCCCCATCCTGCGTATGCGGAGGCGCGAACCAGCTTCGTCGATGAGGTCGATCGCCTTGTCGGGCAGGAACCGGTCCGAGATGTAGCGATCCGCGAAGTTCGCAGCCGCAACCAGCCCCTGGTCCGTTATGTGGACCCGGTGGTGGGCTTCGTAGCGGTCCCGCAACCCTTTGAGGATCTCGATGGTGTGCGGCACGGTGGGCTCCGGCACCTTGATGGGCTGGAAACGTCGCTCGAGGGCAGCGTCCTTCTCGAGATGTTTGCGGTACTCGTCGAGCGTTGTTGCGCCGATCGTCTGCAGCTCACCGCGGGCCAGCATCGGCTTGAGGATGCTCGCCGCGTCGATTGCGCCCTCGGCCGCACCCGCGCCGACCAGGGTATGGAGCTCGTCGATGAAAAGGATGATGTCGCCGCGCGTCTTGATCTCCTTGAGCACCTTCTTCAGACGCTCCTCGAAGTCACCGCGATAGCGGGAGCCCGCCACCAGGGCGCCGAGGTCCAGCGTGTACAGCTGCTTGCCCGTGATCGTCTCGGGAACTTCGCCGCGTACGATCTTTTGTGCGAGACCCTCTACCACGGCAGTTTTTCCCACCCCAGGCTCCCCTATGAGCACGGGGTTGTTCTTGGTGCGCCGTGACAGCACCTGCATCACTCGTTCGATCTCTTTTTCCCGCCCGATCACAGGGTCGAGCTTGTTCTCGGCCGCCAATTGGGTGAGGTTGCGTCCGAACTGGTCGAGGACCAGCGACCCCTGCTGTGTCTGGCTCGTGCCTCCGCCTGCAGCTTCTTTCGAGCCGGAGTACCCGGACAGCAGCTGGATGACCTGCTGGCGTACCCGTCCAAGATCCGCACCGAGCTTGACGAGCACCTGGGCGGCCACACCTTCACCTTCACGGATCAACCCAAGCAAAATGTGTTCGGTGCCGATGTAGTTGTGGCCGAGCTGGAGCGCCTCTCTCAGCGACAGCTCGAGGACCTTCTTGGCCCGTGGGGTGAAAGGGATGTGACCCGAGGGTGGCGATTGCCCTGCACCGATTATCTCCTCGACCTGTTGACGAACCTTCTCCAACGAGATGCCGAGCGATTCGAGCGCCTTTGCGGCGACTCCCTCACCCTCATGGATCAATCCGAGCAAGATGTGCTCGGTGCCAATGTAGTTGTGGTTGAGGAGCCTTGCCTCTTCTTGAGCGAGAACAACGACCCTGCGGGCCCTGTCCGTGAACCTTTCAAACATGGGGCCGCTCCTCCTTAGTCTGTGCAACCTGGTCTGGCGGTCCTTTTAGGGGTGAACCACTGGGACCTCTTCCGGCCCCCTCCCATTATACGAAGAGGGGACACTTACCACCGGGGCCACTCAGCCCGAAGGCATAAACCGGCCGCCGCATCTTTTTCCCTTTAGCCGGTTCAACACTCCCGCGGGGACATTCGTTCCCGGTCAGTGAACTGGATCCGACCGGGGCGTGCTTACTCCGAAACGGAGTCGAAGTGAGCCGTTCGGGCGTCGCTCCCACAGATGCCGTGCGTCCCCCGGGCCGAGAGCGGCAGGGTCAAAGGTCCGGCCCAGCGGCACCCACGGCATGACGTCGGGGAGGCGCCCTCGCTCGGGCACGTGGATGCCCGGACGGGGGATCGCCCACAGGCCAACCGTCCCCGGTTCCACCGACAGATGGTCGAGCGGGCTGAAGCTGGCGGTCATGCCGCCGAAGCGAACCCTTCGGGCTGCTTCGAGCGAAGAGGCGAGGTCGCCATCCGGCGGTGCGTGGCCGGCCGCCCAGCCGATCATCCCCACGGCCTGGTAGGCCCTCAACTCCCATCCGTGTGGCTCGGCGTCCCACCAGTCGATGAAGGCCGATCGCCACCTTTTGAAGCCCGGCAGAGGAAGATAGTGCGCGCCGCGCGCGTAGCTCTCCACTGCGACCGTCCCTGGAGGGAGACCGGTACGCGGCGTGAGCCCGAGGTCGAAGAGCATGACCTGTGGCCTCCACCCCGAAGCGCTTCCGTCGGCGCCGGACCGGATTCTGGCGG
>JALZIO010000265.1 GCA_030860245.1 Actinomycetota bacterium
TCTCCGAAGACGAGCAGCTCGATCCGCAGCTGCACGACCGGGTGCTCAGAACAAGCCTAACGGATCTAAAGGATCTGGGCATTCGGGGCAAGGACGTTACGCCTTTCCTGCTCGAGCGCTTCAACGCAGCAACCGAAGGCGAGAGCCTGCGTGTGAATGCGCACCTGGTCCGCAGCAATGCCCAGCTGGCGGCGCGGATATCGGTTGTGCTCGCACGTCGTCCGTGACGGCCCCGGCTATGAAGGTGATCACCATCGGCGACGTAGTAACCGACGTCGCGGTGATAATGAATCAGGGTCGCGTAAAGGGCAGTGATGCGCGCGCATCGATTACCGTCTCCTCGGGAGGATCCGGGGCGAACACCGCTGCATGGCTGGCCCGGCTCGGCGTCGAGTCACATTTCGTCGGCCGGGTGGGTGACGATATATTCGGACGCCATCAGATCGATGAGCTCCGGCGCGCCGGAGTGATCCCGCACGTCTCCGTCGACAGTTCGCAAGCCACCGGCGCAGTCGTTCTGTTGATCGACGCGGTTGGAGAGCGCGACATGCTCACCGATCGAGGCGCCAACCTCGCGCTGCACACCGACGATCTGTCGGAGTCGCTTTTCGAGGGTGCGGCTCACCTGCACCTCTCCGGCTACGCCTTCTTCGAGCCGGGCCCGCGCGCCGTCGCCGCTCGGGCGCTGAGCTTCGCCCGAGCGGCCGCGCTGACCACCTCTGTCGACCCGGCCTCGGTCTCGGGCCTTGCCGAAGTGGGACCCGGTTCGTTTCTACGCTGGACTCACGGGATCGACCTCTGCTTTCCAAATTCGAGTGAGGCCGATCTGCTGGGCGCGAAAGGTACTCCGGAGGCCAATGCCCGTCGGCTCGCGAGCGTCTACGGCGAGGTCGTGGTCAAGCTCGGTCCCGCCGGCGCACTGTGGTGCAAGGACCGGAGAGACGCCCTGCACGAACCGGGCCGCGACGCAGAGGTAGTCGACAGCACGGGTGCGGGCGACGCCTTCTGCGCCGGCTTCCTCGCCGGCTGGTTGAAAGAAGAGTCCCCCGAGGCCAGTCTTCGGGCCGCAGTCGCGTTGGGTGCAGGGGCCGTGCGCGGGATGGGAGCGCGCCCACATCCCGCAGCCGGCAGTGGATATTAGTGCGTCGGACAAATGACCGACGCACTCGCTTTGGGTGCAAGCACTACTGACGCGACTACTTAGACGGCGGTGCTTCCTTCGTAGGCGCGACCCGCCGCAGCCGGCGGGTTCACGCGCCCCACGAACCCCGCGATGGCGATGATGGTGACCACATAGGGGATCATGCGGATGAACTCCTCCGGTAGCAGCGAGATTACGGGAGCGTCGCTGAGCCGGAGTGGGATCGCTTGTGCGATTCCGAAGAGCAGCGATCCGATCATGACTTTGATGGGCGTCCAGTTCCCTAGTATCAGGGCGGCTAGGGCAATGAAGCCCAGTCCCTGCGTCTGGCCTTCCCGGAAGAGCTGGTTGATTTCGATTGCCAAGAAGGCTCCGGCGAAGCCGGCGAAGGCGCCCGAGATGCCGACGCCCGCGTATCGAAGCGGCGCCACCCGCACGCCCAGTGTCTCGGCAGCCTCGGGATTCTCGCCCGCCGACCGAAGGCGGAGGCCGAAGCGTGTGCGATTGAGGATGTAGATCGTCGGGACGGCCACCAGGAATGCGAAAGGGACCACCGGTGACATGTTGCTGAACGCAGCGCCGAGTCCCCATGGGAGTTGGTCGAGCAACGGAATATCGATGGAGTTCAGATGCGGAATGCCCGGATCGGACTGAGTTGCCTGACCGAAGAAGAGCGCCGACAGAAAGCGCGCCAGCCCGACTGCCACGAGGTTGATCACGACTCCGGAAACGATGTGATCGACGTGGAAGGTGACGGTCGCAAGCGCGTGCACCATCGAGAAGACCAGGCCGGAAAGAGCTCCGATGAGAAGTCCGGAAACGGGTCCATATTCGACTGTTCCCCACGCGCCCATGATGGTTCCTACGATCATGAGGCCCTCGAGCCCAATGTTTACAATCCCCGAGCGTTCGCTGAACAACCCGCCGAGCGCCGTGAGATAGAGAATCGTGAAGTACCGCAGGCCGAGCGCAATGGCGGCGCCCAAGTCGATGAGTGGCATCAGGTCTCCGCCGGAGCTGCGGCTTCGACCGCCGCTTCTTCTCGCAGCTGGCGGCGCGCTATGGCGCGACGCACGAGCTCGTAGGCAACCACCACAGAGAGAATCAGCACGCCTTGTAAAATGATCAACACTTCGGTCGGAAGCTCGGTCGAGATCGCGATTCCATCCTCCCCCCTGATCAGCACGCCGATAAGCAGTGCGGACAGGGCTATTCCCGCGGGGTGATTGCGTCCGAGAAAGGCCACGGCGATGCCTGCGAACCCGAGACCGACCTCGTAGTTGTTTCCCAAATAGCCCTTGTCTCCGAGAAGGTGGTTGAGCCCGACGAATCCTGCAAGCGCCCCAGAGATCAGGAACACCTTGACCTGTGCCGCGCCGATCGAGATTCCGCCCGCCTCCGCCGAACCGCTCGAGGAGCCTACGGCTCTTACCTCATAACCGAGCCGGGTTCGGTACAGAAAGAACCACACGAAGCCACAGGCCAACAGAGCGATGGGAAACAGAAGTGTCAGATGAACCGAGGAAGGAAGGCCGAGCGGTTCGGCGATGCTCGGCATGAGTGCCTTATCGGGGAATAGATTAGTGCGGAGATCGACACTCTGCTCCCCGGTGCTTTTGAACGGGTTCAGGATCGCCCACGCCACAAGGCTGATCGCGATGCCGTTCATCATGATTGTGGTTACAACCTCGTGTGCACCGGTCTTCACTTTGAGGATCGCGGGGATTGCCGCCCACGCGACCGCACCCAGAACCGCAGCGAGGACAACCGCAGGAATCAGCAACACTCCGGGGAGCCAGTCGAGATATAGAGCCGCGATCGCGGCGGTGAGCATTCCGATTATGTACTGACCTTCGACGCCGATGTTGAACATGCCTGCCTTGAACGCCACTGCCACGGCGAGTCCCGAGAAGATCAGCGGAGTCGCGTTCTCTGCGACCTGAGCGATGTCTTCGGGGCGCGCGGTGGCGTAGTTCCACACGGTTGCGTATACGAAGAGAGGATTCGCGCCGTACAGCACGATGATGATGCCGCCGACGATTCCCGCGAACAACGCAGCACCCACGAAGGCCAGAATCTGCCCGCCCACGAACTCGAGCCGGGGCGAGCGGCTGCGTTTCGGCGCGCCGGAAGCTGCCGTCGTCATCAGGGCTCCGTCACCGTGGCTCCGGCAGCCGCTTCGGCGCGGCCCCCCGTCATCCCGACTCCGATCTCTTCGGGTGGCGCATCGGGTGGATACTCCCCGCTGATTTTGCCCTCGTAGATGGTCACTATCCGATCGGACAGCTCATAGATTTCGTCCAGCTCGGCTGAGATCAACAACACAGAGCGCCCCGCCGCCTTCTGGTCGAGCAGCTGCCTCCATACGAACTCGATCGCGCCGACGTCAAGGCCCCGTGTCGGCTGGTGGGCGACGAGCAGAAGAGGTTCGTCCTCGAGCTCGCGCGCAAGGATCAGCTTCTGCTGGTTCCCCCCTGAGAGTGTTGCCGCCGGCACTGCTATACCGCGTGCTCTGACATCGAAGGCTTTCAGCAGGCGCGTGGCGAGCTCTTTGATCTTTCTGATGGCCAGCACACCCCAGCGGCCGGAGTATTCGGTCTCGGACTGCCGCCCCAGCACAAAGTTTTCCCACAGCGTCATATCGAGGATCAGACCTCGGTGATGCCGGTCTTCGGGAACGAAACCGACGCCCAGCTTCCTCAGCCGACCGACCGGGAGCCCGGTCACATCCGTGCCGGCTATGGAGAGCCGTCCGGAGTCGGAGCTGCGCAGACCGATCAAAGTCTCGGCCAGCTCTCGTTGACCGTTGCCCTCGACGCCGGCAATACCGAGAATCTCTCCCGCCCTCACCATCAGGCTCACCCCGTCGAGATGGCTGCCCAAATGCAGATCTTCGACCTCCAACACAGGCTCCCCGACCTGCACCTCCGGTTTCTCCAATTGGAAGAGCACCGGCCGCCCCACCATCATCTCGGCAAGCTTGTTCTTCGAGCTCTCCTCTGGACGGGTCGCACCGACCACGCGCCCGCGCCGCAGCACCGTGATCCGGTCGGCAATTTCGAGCACCTCGTCGAGCTTGTGGCTGATGAAGACGATGGTCTTTCCATCGTCTTTGAGCCTGCGGAGGTTGTCGAACAGCTCTCGAGCCTCCGATGGTGTGAGCACCGCGGTCGGCTCGTCGAGGATGAGAAGATCGATACCCCGGTAGAGCGCCTTGAGGATCTCGACCCTCTGCTGCTGGCCGACCGAAAGCTCCTCGATACGGCGCTGGGGATCGACGGCAAATCCGTAGCTTCCTGCGAGCTCCGCGATCCTGTGTTCCGCGTCGCCGGCGTCGAGTACGGGCCCGCCCTCTGCGCCCAGAATGATGTTCTCTGTGACCGTGAAGCGATCGACCAGGACAAAGTGCTGGTGAACCATGCCTATGCCCAGGGCGATCGCCACGCGCGGTGAAGTCACTTTGACCTCCTGTCCTTTTACGAGGATGCGTCCACCGTCGGGCGGATACATTCCGTAGAGGACCCGCATCAGAGTCGACTTGCCGGCGCCGTTCTCCCCTATGAGCGCATGGATCTCGCCCGCTTCGAGGGTGAGATCGACCGAGTCATTGGCGACGATTCCGGGAAAGCGCTTTGTGACCGCCTCGAGTACGACCAACTCCGCCCGGTCGCCGGGCGAAGCTGGTGCGGGGGCTTCGGTTGCCGTCATTAGTCCCTAGGCGGCCGGCTCCGTCGGGACCTTGATCTGGCCGTCGATGATCTCTTGCTTCAGCCCTTCGAGCTCGTCCTGTATCTCCTGGCTCAGCAGCTGCGGGTTGTCGTTGTACTGGTTGACCGCGTAGCCCACGCCGTCCTCGGCCAGCCCGAACGTCTGATAGCCCTTCTGGAAGTCGTCGTCGTCGACCTGTGTGATCGCCTCGTATACCGCCGTGTCGACCCGCTTGAGCATCGACGTCAGGATCAGCTTTCTCTGCTCGGGGCTTGCGGTGAGGGACTGGTCCGAGTCCACGCCGATCGCCAATCCGTCCTTTTCGACTGCCGCTTTGAAGAGCCCGGCACCCGATCCGCCGGCGGCATGGTAGATGATGTCGGCGCCGCCGTCGTACATTTTCGCCGACAAAGCCTCTCCCTTCGTTGGATCGACGAATGCGGCGGTGGAGTCGCCGATGTACTCGACCAGGACCTCGATGTTGGAGTCGACCTCCTCGGCTCCGGCCGTGTAGCCGGCCTCGAACTTCTCGATCAACCCCGTCCCCTCTTGACCTCCTAGGAAGCCGATGGTCCCGGCCTCCGACTTCATCGCCGCAGCCGCACCGACGAGAAAAGAGCCCTCTTCTTCTTTGAACACGAGATTGGAGACGTTCGGTGCTTCTTCGGCGAACCCGTCTACCACTGCAAAGTTCACGTCCGGGTAATCGGACGCGATCTCGTTGATCCCCTCCGAGAATGCAAACCCGACCGCGACTATCAAGTCGAAGCCCTCGTCGGCGAGAGCGATGACGTTGTCATCGCGATCCGACCCGGTGGCGTTGGCCTCGATGAACTCGGTGTCTCCTTCGGCGAGGATGCCCTCGTCGATCGCCTGCTGCAGGCCTCTGTTGGCGGCGTCGTTGAACGACTTGTCGCCCAGACCACCGACGTCGAAGGCCAGGCCGACCCTGATGCCGGTGTCGCCGCCGCCGCCTCCGCCGCCAGGGCTCTCCCCCGGACTGCCGCCCCCGCAGGCCGATGCCAGCAATGAGGCGGCGAGAACGACCCCGAACCACTTCCCAGAACGCATGTAAGGACCTCCCTCTTGGCCCGGCCCGTGGTCGCAGCGTCGACCGTCTCGGGACCACTCTCCTTCAGCATAAGGGTGGAGGGCGGCCAACCGTTAGGGTTTGAAGCCGATGAAGATCTATACCAAGAAGGGCGACGCCGGAACCACCGGTCTGCTCTACGGGGGCCGGGTCGACAAAGACGACATTCGCACGGAGGTGTACGGGACCCTCGACGAGACGGTGTCGGCTCTGGGTGTGGCGCGCTCCGGCGGCCTCGAGACCAGAGTCGAGGACGTGGTCATCCGGTTGCAGAAGGAGATGTTCGTGATCGGCGCGCAACTGGCGACTGCCGACGAGCACCAGGACAGGCTGCGGGAGGGCGTCTCGAAGGTGTCCCCCGCGATGACGGAGCGCGCAGAGGCGGACATCGATGCACTCGTCGGTGAGCACCCCATCCCCCAGGAGTTCATACTCCCCGGCGAAACACCCGGTTCCGCCGGACTCGACCTCGCCCGTTCGATCATCCGGCGCGCCGAACGCGCGGCAACCCGCATGAACCGCGCCGGGCTCGTACCCGATCCCGAGATACTCCGCTATCTCAATCGGGCGTCGGATCTGTTGTTCGTCCTGGCGCGCTTCGAGGAAACCGAACGCGGCCTCAGTCCGCAGCCGTCGCGCCGGGACGAAGGGGAGTCTGGGTGAAGCCCTTCCGGTACTGCCCCGCCTGCGCGACGGAGCTCGAAGCCCCCGACTCCGACGGTGGGGGCCGCTGTCCCAACTGTGAGCGTTCGTGGTATCGGAACTCGTCCCCGACCGTGGGCGCAGCAATCGTGCACGACGGGCGGGCGCTGGCGACGCTGCGGGCGAGGCAGCCCGAGAAGGGCCGGCTCGACGTGCCCGGGGGTTTTCTCGGTCCCGGCGAGCACCCCCTCGACGGACTGCGGCGTGAGGTCAAAGAGGAGCTCGGCATCGAGGTCGACGCCACTATGGGGGATTGCATCTCGATGGCAATTCACCGTTACGGTCCCGAGGGTGATTTCGTGCTCGCGCTGGGCTTCAGGTCGTCTGTGTCCAGCGAGCCGTCCATGGACGAGCTCACCGGGAGCGATGATGTGGCGGAGGTGCGCTGGGTCTCCGCCGAGGAGCTCGAGGACCTCGATTTTGCTTGGCCCCATGACCGTGAACTCTTGAGAAAGGCGCTGACAGATGGAAGACCGTGATCTTGCAACCTTGCTCGGCTGGACCAGGGTCGGTGTGGGGGTCGCCTTCGTGCTCGCCCCCGCCAAGACGTCAAAACTGTGGATGGGGCGGAACGTCGATTCCGTCTACACGAGAATGGCCGGCCGGGCGCTGGGAGCGCGCGATCTTGCCCTGGGGATGGGATTGCTGACGGCGATCCGGCGCGGCAGCCCGGCGCGCGGGTGGCTCGAGGCGGGGGTGCTCGCCGACTCGGTCGACACCTTCAACGATACGGTCGGGTTGCGCCGGCTCCCCAAGGTCCGCAGTCTGCTCTTCATCGCCGCGGGGGCGGGATCCGTGGTCGCGGGCCGGCGGCTGACGGGATCGAGCGACCTCGACTAGTGCTACTCGGCGACTCGGTGGAGCTCGGCTCCGAGGTGGTGCTGGAGGCTCTGGTCGACCGCCGCCATCCCCACTGAGTAGCTCAGGCGGTCGCCCTCGATCGTGAAGCTGCGGGTGAGCGCGTCCACCGATTTGGCGGTGGCTGCCAGCCCGACCGTGGTGGTCGCAAGCTCGAAGCGGGCGGCTCGCCCGTCCACCACCATGGTGCCCTCTTCGACCTCGACGACGCCGGAGGGATGGGCCAGCACGACCTCGAGCCGGCCCCCGGGCTTGGGCCTCCAGAATCCGGTCTCTCCGTGCATGGGGCTTCCGTCGGCGAGCGACCAGGTCACCTGCGAGTAGGCGAGAAATGGCCTGCCGATGTGCCAGAAGCGGACCTCTTCGCCGTAGGAGAACGGGCTGATGGTCGGATAGCGGCCAGCGCCCTCACCCCTCCAGGCGCCGATGAGGAACTCGAGCGATGTGAGGTCTTGGTGCAGCGCCGGGCTCTGAGTCATAACGCCTTCTCGATGTCTTTGCGGAGTCCCTCTTCGGTGATTGGCCCATCCCAGCGCGCCACGATCCGGCCCGAGCCGTCAAGCACGAGGGTCACGGGCTGGTAGGGGACATCGAATTGTGCCCACACCTCGGGGGCGTGACCCAGAGGGTAGGGCACATCGAGTCCCTCTGCGTAGTTTTTACCGTCGGCGACCGTGTCATTGTTGGACACTCCGATGAAAGCCACCTCCCCTGCATAATCCTCAGCCAACTGGTTGAGGTGCGGCTGCTCCGCTTGGCAGACCGTTCACCACGACTCCCAGAAGTTGAGCACCACCGGAATCCTGCGTTGCCTTGCCAGGCTGAAGGTGGCGCCCTCGAAGGTCTGCACGGTGAAGTCGTTTACGAGCCGAGACCGGTCCTTCGATGTCGATCCGGCGCGATCTTGCGACGTCGAACGGGCGGCGCCCAGTTGGTTGCCCCCACGGGGCTCTGTGGCCGATGGAGGCCCGGCGGAGCATGCGCTGAGGAGGATGGTTGCGGAGGCGCCGGCGACTATGGTCCTTGCGGTCATGTCGCCCATCATGCCAGTGGGGAGATCTATCTTCCTGCTGCGACGACGTCCGGATCGCCTTCGTCCTCGGTCACGCGCACGAGTGAGGCAAGCTCCAGGCCGAGGGCGGTCGGTCCCAGGTGGGTCTCGACGCTCATGGGCCCTCCCCGGGGGGCAATGTCCTTGACGAAGAGCTCGGTTCCGGGGCTGATGCCGATCTTGTCGAGATAGGGAAGGACGTCCTCTTTGACCTCCGATATCTGCGCGACGGGACCGCCTTCGCCCACCTCGAGATCGCTCAGACGGCGTAGCCGGCGCAGGTCCACCGGGCAGATGGGATGGCCGTGGGGGCAGAAGTCGGGGTAGTCGAGCGCCTTAGCCATGGCTTCCTCCACCCGGGCCGAGATCGCATGCTCGATCTTGTGCGCCTCACCGTGCACCTCGTACCAGGCCATCTGGAGCTTCTGCACGAGCAGGCACTCCACCAACCGGTGCCGCCTCAGCATGGTGTGAGCGAGACGGCGGCCCTCCGGGGTCAGCAGGATGGTGCCGCCGCCCTCACGGCTGAGATAGCCCTCTCCCGACAGGCGCTTGAGCATCTCGGAGGCCGATGGGAGCGACACCTCCAGGGTCCTCGCCAGCACCGTGGCTGTGATTCGATCCCCGTCCTCTTCGAGGCGCTTTATCTCCTCGAGGTAGTCCTCCATACCCCTCATGGACTCAAGTCTAGGTAAAAGACGTCGGGTTCGTTCCCTTGGCTGATCCGAGGGCGTGTGCTAGCCTCGCCCGCTGTGCTTGGGAGGCCGGGGAATCTGGTATTTCTCAGCGCGGCCCTGGCCGCGTTCTCTTTGGCGACGGGTCTGCCCGCAGCCGCCCGGGAGGTACCTGCGGCGAACTCACTGGAGGGGCTCGACCGGCGGATGACCAGCCTCCAGGGGGAGCTCGACGAGGCCGCCGCCACGATAGACCGGCTCCAGACGGAGGCCGCCGTTGTCCGGAATCGGATCACCACCATACGGGACCGGCGCGCCGTTCTGCAGAGCAGGAGCCGGAATCTCCGGGCCCGCCTCGCGGAGCGCGCGGACGAGCTCTACCGCTCGGGCTCGGGGGAGCTCATGGAAGTCCTTTTGAGCTCTCAAAGCTTCAGGGAGCTGACCGACAAGGCCGAGCTGTTCGCCCACGCCTCGGCAGAGGACAACGCCATGTTCATGGAATATGCCCGGGCGCGCGCCGAGCTGGCCGGGTTGGCGGAAGAGCTGATCGTGCGGCGGCGGGATCTGAACGAAGGGAGGAGGGATCTAAAGGAGGTGGCCGAGCGGCTCCGGGAGCGGCTCCGATCCGTGGCCGCCGAAGCCGAGGACGTAAAGGAGGAGCTTGCGGCGCAGCGCGCCAGGAGGAGGGCCAAACGGCGTCGTGCGGCCGAGACCGCCGCGGCCACCGGGGTGCCCCCTGCCTCGCTGCGACCCCCCGCGACTTCGATCGGGCCTCAGACATGTCCGGTTGCCGGGCCGGTGTCGTTCGTCGACAGCTGGGGAGCGCCCCGAGCCGGGCACACCCATGTGGGAGTCGACTTGCTGGCCGATTACGGGACCCCGGTCGTGGCGATTGTGTCTGGGACCGTCACCTATGCCGGATACGACGGCTCCGGTGGAAACATGATCTTTCTGTCCGGCGAAGATGGAAACGACTACTGGTACATGCATAATCAGACCAATCTCGTGACGGGCGGCCAGGTGGTCAAGGGCGAGCAGATCGCCACCGTCGGTGATACCGGCAACGCCGTCGGTATCCCACATGTCCACTTCGAATACCACCCGGGTGGTGGGGGCCCCGTGAATCCCTATCCGGTGGTTGCGGCGATCTGCTGAAGACAGAGCCGGCGACGGCTCGGCCCCTTGTCTAGTTCTCGCAACGCCGATATGGTGGGGCCATGGTCGACCACCAACGTCGCCTCATCGACCGCCTCCTGGAACCTACCTACACCCAGGATGTCGGCTCTCTCCGCCTAGAAGATCTACGGGCAATGCGAGAGGAGTGCCGGGAGGCCGAGAACGAGCTCTCCTTCGAACGCAGACTTTGCCACGCCCGCATCGACATCCTGACGGCCGAGCTGGAGCGACGAAAGAGTGGCCTCACCGACTCCGAGTTCCTCGAACACCTGCCTCAAATTTTGGCGGACGGGCAGCCCTCTCCGGTGGATCTCAGGGAGACTCCGCTTCCCTGGCGCGCCCCCGATTTCTCCCTTCCCCGAAGCGCCGACGTCCAGCGTCAAAGGGTCGACGAGATCGTGGGCGAGGAGACGCTCGCCCGGCTGACGGAGGCCCCCGCCGAGGAGATCATGGCGATCATCGAGTCGCTTGCCAAGCACGAGCGAGACCTCTCGACCCGCCGCTCGGGAATCCACGGGATCATGGACGTCATCCAGGGCGAGATCGTCCGCAGATACACGAGCGGCGAGGCCGACCCAACCGCGGCTCTGGGCTGACCCGTCCTCACCCGGCGTCCCGCGCCCGTCCACTAAACTAAGGTGAGCGGCTTATGCCACTACGGGTGAGCCTCGAATGCGATGAAGGCTGCTTCGGAAGCGTCGAATGGGATCAGCTGCTCGAGCGCGACGTCGACCGCCACATCTTTGCGACTCCCGAATGGCACAAGGTCTGGTGGGAGGAGTTCGGCTCGGACAAGGACCTCCTCTTCCTGACGATGCGGCGCGACGGGGATGTTGCGGCCTTCGTCCCGCTCTACCGCAAGGTCGAGGACGGCCGTAAGATCCTTCGCTTCGTCGGCGGCATCGAGCTGACCGACTATCTCGGCCCCATCTGCTCGTCGGCCGACCGCGCAGACGTCGCCGACGCGCTGACCGAGTGGCTCGGATCGACCGATACCGAGTGGGATGAGTTCGATGCGCACAACATGCCCGTCCCATTCGGCTTCGCCGAGTTCCTCGTGGAGCGGGCCGACAGGCGTGGATTTAGCTTCTCCCTGGAGCAGGAAGAGACTTCCGCCATTCTCCCGTTGCCGGAGAACTGGGATCTGTATCTGACCGCATTGGATTCGAAGGAGCGCCACGAGCTTCGTCGCAAACGCCGGCGGCTCGGGCGGGATTATCCGGACGCGATCTTCCGTGCTTCCACCGAAGAGACCTTCGAGCAGGATCTCAAGATTTTCATCGAGATGCACCGGGAGGCCGAAGGCGACAAGGGCCATTTTATGGATCCGGAGATAGCCACATTCTTCGAGCGCTTGGCGAGGGCCTTTGTGCCCCTCGGGTGGCTGCGGATGGATTTCCTGGAGATAAGCGGCAGGGCCGTCGCCTCGACCTACGGCTTCGAGTTCGACAAGACGTTCTATCTCTACAACTCGGCCTACGAACCCGACGCGGCCCGTATCTCGCCGGGGCTTGTCCTGGTCTCCGAGCTGGTGAAAGAGAGCATCGCCAAAGGTTTCGAGGTGGTCGACTTCCTGCAAGGGCCCGAGCGTTACAAGTATCAGCTGGGCGCGCAGGCCGTACCGCTGAACACCGTGCAGATCCGAAAGACAAAGTAGCAAGACAGTAATCTCACCCGAGGCTTCTGGGCCTTTTAGCCGTTGGCGAGCGCTCTCAGGAAGAAGCGCAGGTTGGCGGGCCGCTCGGCCATACGCCTCATGAGATAGGGATACCAAGCCGAACCGAACGGAACATAAACGCGCGTCCGGTAGCCTGCATCGGCAAGACGTTGCTGTAGATCACGTCTGATCCCGTACAGAAACTGCAGCTCGAAACCCTCTTTGCCGACGCCGGTCCGGCCGGCGGCGTCCATGCAGTGGTCGATCAGGTCTCCGTCGTGAGTCCCGATGGCCGGGTCGCTTCCGTTGGCAAAGAGCCAGTCCGTGAGCCACGCGAACTGCGCGTCGATCTCACCCTTCTTTTGCACTGCAACCTCGAGTGGTTCCGAGTAGGCCCCTTTGATGAGGCGAATCTTGGGACGCAAACCGGCCATGGCTTGCAGGTCGGCCGGGGTTCTCCGCAGGTAAGCCTGCATCGCCAGCCTGATGTCGCCGAAATCGGTCTGCAGCGCCCGGTATACCTCGAGGGTGTCCCCCACAAAGGCTGACTGCTCCATGTCGATCTCGATGAGGGTGCCTATCGACCGGGCCTCGGTCGCAAGCCGGCGCACGTAGTCGATGCACCCCGCTTTGTCGAATGCAAGCCCGAGTTGGGTCAGCTTGATCGTCACGGTCGTGTCGATGCTCGTCTCCTCGATGCGCTTGATCGAGGCAAGGTGTTCGTCCGCCGCTTGCGATGCGCCCTCAGGATCGCTGACCCCTTCCCCGAGCAGGTCGAGGATGCCCCCGATGCCGCTTTGGTTCAGCTTGGCAATGGCGCCGACTGCGTCTTCGAGCCCGTCCCCCGCAACAAAGCGATCGACCACCGGACGCGATAGGCGGTGGTCCATGATCAGGCTCTTTACTCGAGGTCTCTCCGAGACCGACATCAAGCTACGGGTCAGCACGATCGTCCTTTCTCTCTAGCGCGACACCTACGGCGGCCCCACTGCCGCCCGGCCGGCGCCGAGTCTCTGCAATGATAAGCAGCAAATGGCAATGCTTTCCGTTCTCGGTGGAGGTCGCATAGGAGAGGCGCTGGTGGCGGGACTGCTCGCCTCGGGTTGGTGTGGGCCAGGTGACATCGTGGTCACGGGGCGCCGCCCCGAGCGCCTCGACCAGCTGCGCAATGCGCACGGCGTGACCACCACCCTCGACAACGCCGACGCGATCGAAGACTCGAAGATCGTCGTACTGGCCGTCAAGCCACAGGACATCACACCGCTGTTGAAGGCCATCTCAGGGCGCGTGCTCCCTGGGCAGGTCGTGCTTTCGGTGATCGCGGCGATCCCGACGCTTGCAATCGAGTCCGGCCTCGGAGGTTCCATACCGGTGGTGCGCGCCATGCCCAACGCGCCGTCGACCGTCCATCAGGGGATGGCCGGGATGGCGGCCGGACGCTACGCCGGGCCCCCTCATATGGAGCTTGCAGGGGAGGTCCTCGGAGCGGTCGGACGCGTCGTGGAGGTCCCCGAGAACTACCTCGACGCGGTGACGGCCATCTCGGGCTCGGGGCCGGCCTACTTCGCGCTCCTGGCCGAGGCGATGATCGAAGCCGGCATCCTGCTCGGTCTGTCGCGGGAGGTCTCCACCCAGTTGGTCGTCCAGACCATGCTGGGGTCGGCCACGCTCCTGCGTGATGAATCGATGCATCCGGTCGAGCTGCGCGAGATGGTTACCTCTCCGGGGGGCACCACCATCCGGGCGATTCAGGTGCTCGAGCAGTCCGGGGTGCGCGCCGCGTTCCTCAACGCCATCCAGGCGGCGATGCAACGATCGCAGGAACTGGCCGTCGGCTCCCCCCAGACCTGAGGTGCCGGCGGTCAGGGACGGAGTGAGGATCCGGCGCGCCGAAGCCTCGGATCTCGAGGGCATGCTCGACGCGTACGAGTCGGTTGCGGCGGAGGGGCGCTACATCGGGGGCGAGCTCCCCATCGACCGCGCCGAACGGCGAGCGCGGTGGCCCGAGAGCCTCGGCGATAAGTCCCAGGGAATGTTCGTCGCGGAGGCCGAGGGGGCCATAGTGGGCACCGCAGGCGTGACGGGGACCGGGCCGTCCGAGCTCGGAATGCTCGTCGTGGCGGGGTGGCGAGGCCGGGGGGTGGGGAGCGCGCTGCTGCGCGCCTCGATCACCTGGGCACGGCAGGTGGGCTCCCACAAGGTGACGCTGCAGGTGTGGCCGCACAACACCGCCGCGATCAACCTCTATCTCAAGCACGGCTTCAGCCAGGAGGGGTATCTTCGCCGTCACTGGCGCCGCAGAAACGGTGAGCTGTGGGACGCCGTGAGCATGGGGCTGCCGCTCGATGACGGGGTCACAGAGGCTCCAAGGCAGTAGTGTCTGGCGGCGAGGGGACCGCAGATACGGCGGCCGGCGGAAACACAAGGGGGGTGCTCTGTGAGGACCGAGTATGGAAATTTCATCGACGGGGAATGGGTGGACTCGACGACCGGAGAAACCTTCACATCCGCCAACCCCGCGGATCGGAGTGAGGTGGTTGGGACGTTTGCCCGCTCTGGTCCCGCCGACGTCGACCAAGCCGTGCAGGCGGCCCTGCGCGCCTATCCCGAATGGATGCTGACGCCGGTTCCACAGCGCGCCGATTACCTGTTGCGAGTGGCCCTGATCCTCGAGGGGCGCAAGGATGAATTCGCCGAGGTCATGACGCGCGAGATGGGTAAGACGCTCAACGAGTCGCGTGCCGATGTCCAGGAGGGCATCGATTTTGCCCATTACATGTCGGGCGAGGGGCGCCGGTTCTTCGGCGACACGATTCCGGCTGAGCTTCCGAACAAGGTGCAGATGACGATGCGCCACCCGATAGGTGTGGTCGGGCTGATCACCCCGTGGAACTTCCCGATGGCCATTCCGCTGTGGAAGATCGCACCGGCTCTGGTCTCGGGATGTACGGCGGTGTTCAAGCCGGCGGAGGACACTCCGCTGTGCGCTGCATTGCTTGTAGACGTTTTCAACGAAGCCGACCTTCCCCCCGGTGTCTTGAACCTGGTCAACGGCATGGGCGAGGGGGCGGGTTCGGCGCTGGTCGATCATCCCGACGTGCGGGCGATCTCCTTCACCGGCTCACTGGATGTCGGGCGTGCTATCAACGAAAAATGTGCACGCGCCATGAAACGGTGTTCGCTCGAGCTCGGCTCCAAGAACGCGTTGATAGTCATGCCCGACGCGCAGCTCGAGCTCGCAGTGGAGGCGTCGGCGTGGGGAGCGTTTGCAACCTCCGGGCAACGCTGTACGGCGACCTCTCGGTTGATCGTGCACGAAGACGTCCGCGAGCCGTTCACCGAGCAGCTACTCGATCGCGTCGGCAGAATGAAAGTGGGCAACGGCCTCGACCCCGATGTCGAGCTTGCTCCTGTCATTAACGAGAAGCAGAAGAACCGCGTGATGGAGTACATCAGTCTCGGCCAGCAGGAAGGCGCCACCCTTATTGCCGGAGGTGAAGAGCTCACCGGGGACGAGCATGCAAACGGGTACTTCGTTGCCCCGACCATCTTCGACGAGATGTCTCCCTCCATGCGCATAGCCCGCGAAGAGATCTTCGGCCCGGTCACCGGTGTGATGCGTGTCGGATCAATCGACGAAGCAATCGAGGCGGCGAACGGGACCGAGTACGGACTCTCGTGCTCAATCTATTCTCACGACATCACAAACATCTTCAAGTGCGCACAGCAGCTCGAGTTCGGTCTTGTCTACGCGAACGCCCCCACCATCGGCGCCGAGATCCAGGTTCCCTTCGGCGGCATGAAGAGCACCGGCAACGGTCATCGAGAGGCCGGGCCACAGGCGCTCGATGAGTTCACCGAATGGAAGACGGTTGCAATCGACTTCTCGGGCAAGCTTCAGCGCGCTCAGATGCGATAGTGCGGCATCGGTGGGCGACCCTGTAGCCCTGGTCGTCGTCGACGACCTCGCGAGCGTCTACGACTTTGGACCGTCGCACCCGCTGCGCCCCGCACGCGTGCTGCTCACCTACGACCACATCCGGGATCTCGGCATGATCCGCCGGGACAACGTCACGGAGGAGGACTCACGGGTGGCGCGCGACGACGAGGTTATTGCCGTCCACGACACCCGCTTCGTCGGCACCGTCAAAGGCATCGACGAGGGATCGATTGATGCCGGCTCCGGGTTGAGCTACGGCCTGGGCACACCCGACGATCCGATCTTTCCGAACATGCACTCCGCGTCGGCCGCGGTATGCGGCGCGTCGATCACCGCGGCCGAGCTTGTCGTCTCCGGTCAAGCGCTCCATTCCTTCAACCCCGCGGGAGGCCTGCATCATGCTCGGAGGGCCGAGGCCTCGGGATTCTGCATCTACAACGACCCCGCCGTGGCCATTGCAGCGGTGCTGGCGCTCAGGCCAAACTGGCGCGTCATGTATGTCGATGTCGATGTGCACCACGGGGACGGGGTGCAATGGATTTTCTACGAAGATCCGAGGGTGCTTACGGTCTCGCTGCACCAATCGGGCAGGTATCTCTATCCCGGCACCGGCTTCGAGGACGAGATTGGCTCAGGACGCGCCCGGGGGACCAGCGCCAATATTCCGCTGTTGCCCTATACGGGCCAGCAAGACTACCTGCACGCCTTGCAGGAGGTCGTGGGCAGCCTGGCGGAGGCTTACAGGCCGCAATTGCTGCTTACTCAACTCGGGGCGGACACTCACCACGGCGACCCGCTGGCAAACCTGGGACTGACTATGCCGGCCTATCCCGCCATCGCCAAGGTGCTGCACGACACCGCTCACCTCTACGCCTCCGGCAGGTTGGTCGCTACCGGAGGCGGCGGGTACCAGGCCGAGACTGTGGTGCCCAAGGTGTGGACGATGCACTTCGCAGAGATGTGCGAAGCAACCGACCTCCTGCCGCCGGAGTGGCTCGACGACGTCTCCCTAGGGGAGGTGTCGCGCAGCTGCCGCGACGCCGTCGACATCTCGGTTGGAAAGGTGCTCGACGCCTGCCTGCCGCGTCTTTCGGCGCTTGCAGACCCCGGGTCATAGAGAACAAAGGGCTTTCGGCGTCGGTTCGACCCGGCCGCGTACATCGGGCGCACCAACCCTTAACCTCTCCAGGGTGGACGAGATACATAGGTTCATCGGATACTCGGTGCCCGCCGGCTTCGCCGTCCTGACGTTGTGGGCGTTGGTGGCGTGGATTCGCAACCATGCTCCTGCGGGGGGCTTCTGGAACCTGCTCGCCGGGCTCCAGGTGATCATCGGCGCCCAGGTCCTCATCGGCGGCATCCTGT
>JALZIO010000266.1 GCA_030860245.1 Actinomycetota bacterium
CCGCCACCTTCTCGCCGTCGGCAGTTACGAAGGGGCGACCATCCTTACTCCCCGACAGTTCTTCGACCGGCTGGAAGGACGGAGCTGAGTCGGAGCCCTCAGCGATGCTGCAGGAGCCGAAGCTCTCTTGTGGCCATCGGTCCGATATGGTCGCGCCGCGACACTTTCCAGAGCCCGGCCAACAACCTTGAGCAACCGCAGGCAAGCGGCCGGATCCTGAGTGCAAAGTAGCCCCGGGCCCGCGGTGGGGCCCTCGGGCGGGGACATCGAGATGGCGGAGAGTTGTCTGCGTATCGCTGCTAAGGAAATCTGGCGTGGTCGGGGCCACGGGCGATGATTTCGAGTTAGCTGAGGAGTCTGAGCAAGTGGGAAGCACCTAGGGTCTTAGGAACGAGAGTGCACATGGCCGGACCAAGCAGCGTTGAGGGTTATCTCTCTCAGCTTCCGGAGGAGGCGCGGGCGGCTCTCGAGAAGCTTCGAAAGACGATCAAGGCGGCCGCGCCCAACACGACCGAGACGATCAGTTACCAGATGCCGACCTTCAAGTATCAGGGACGAGCACTTGTGGGGTTTGCAGCATTCAAGAACCATTGCAGCTTGTTTCCCTATAGCACCAAAGTCATGGACTCGCACAAAGAGGAACTGCAATCCTACTACACATCAAAGGGGACGATTCGCTTTCCGGCCGACAAGCCCCTTCCTACCGCGCTTGTCAAGAAAATCGTGAAGGAGCGGATCGAGGAGATTGAGACAATAACTCGTAGATGACGGTGGCGCTAAACGAGCTAATGCAAGGTGATCCCGATGTTGCGTGATTAACCGCTCCGAAATGACTTTGCATGGTCCCCCCGCCCGCCCCAGGAAGGGGTACTGATCAAGGATGCTGGAGCCACCCGACCTAGCCGATGAGGTGATCGTCTCGACGCTGCACGAGAAGTACGGCATCCGTGTGGGCGGGTTGGCGTTCCTTCCAGTCGGCAATGACTCCGAGTCCTGGGCCTATCGCATCGATGCGACCGACGGAACAACCTATTTCCTGAAGGTCCGCAGCGTCATGGATCAGATGGCGGGCTTAGTTGTCCCGAGACATCTGCAGGATCGAGGCGTGCCACACATCGTGGGGCCACTTAGGACGGGTGGCGAGTCTCTGAGCGCGAACGCAGATGGATTCGCGCTCATTGTCTATCCGTTCATCATGGGCAGCATGGGAGCGGATGTGGGCTTGTCCGCGAACGAGTGGCGCACACTCGGCTTCGCACTCCGGCAAGTTCACGACATCCGGCTCACACCGAACTTGGAGCGGGAACTGCGAGTCGAATCGTTTACACTTAACAGGCGCGCCCTGATCCCTGACCTGGAGGCCGCCCTCGCGACTCGGACTTCCTCGGACCCAGCCGCCGCAGAACTGGCCCGATTCTGGCAGGCTCGACGGGAAGAGATCCGCCTCCTTGTGCATCGTGCGGACGCTCTCGCCCGTCGACTCGAAGGAGAATCCCTCCCGCTGTCCCTTTGCCATGCGGATTTGCACACGTGGAATGTGCTGATCGATGGGCACCAGTTGTGGATCGTAGATTGGGATGAAACGATCCTTGCTCCCAAAGAGCGCGATCTGATGTTCGTCGTGGGAGGCATCGCTCCCGGGTTGGTCCGGCCCAAGGATACCGCCGCGTTCCTTCAGGGTTACGGCGAGGCCTCAATCAACCCAGTTGCACTCGTCTACTACCGGTATGCCTGGGCGGTGCAGGACATAGCCGCATTCGGAGAGCAAGTGCTTCTGTTGCCCTCTATGGGCCAGAAGTCGCGACTGGCTGCCGTGCAGGATTTTAAGAAACTGTTCCAACCCGGTCACATAGTTCAGTTGGCACGAGCGTCAGATGGCATCATTGCGTGACTCCGGAGGTCTGGGAAAGGCGCGAATTGCAGGCCACCAGATTAAAAGGCTCGATAGTGTGTGTGACTTTCGTTACTGGGTGATGACGGGTCGCCGGGAATCCGTTTCGAAGGAACTGAGCCCGGCTACTACCAGGCCGTCTTCTACCGGGGTGACCGTGTCATCGCCGTGGAGGGCCCCTGCTTGATCTCTTTGTCCCTCGCGATCGAGCGGCGGCCGACCCAACCCCATGCTCCCGAAGAAGGGGAGGAAAAATCCAACGTCGCGTACAGTTCGAAAGTCCGAGGAAAGTTATGGGTCGCCTCGGACTACCTGGAAGGAGTGCAACTCGACCAACTGACGCCCATGCCGGATTCGGTCGAGGCTCGAGGCGACGGGTTCGTATATACGTTTCTTGCGAGGAGCTCCAAGGAGGGCCTCACCGTTTCGTTCGACTTCACTCCAGAAGCCCACGGACTGTTGTCGGGGCGTGTGAGCCTCGACGGCGGCGAGAGACTGAGCTTTAGGCAGTTTTTTTCCTTAGAGGTGGGATCGAGGAGGGGTTATGGAAGCCGTGCTGAGACCGGTGGCCGTCTACTTCCTTCTGTTGTTGGTCGTTCGTCTGTCGGGCGAGAACACTGGCCCAAATAACGACCTTTGACTTCGTTCTTCTGTTGATCATAGGAGAGGCGCCCCAGCAGGGTCTTATTGGCGACGATTTTTCGGTTACCAAGGCACTCTTGCTGATCACCACTTTGATCGCCGTCGATGTCGCCATGAGCCTGGTGCAGGGGAGGTTTCCCTTCTTGGACAAAGTCATAAACGGGACCCCAGTCGTCATCTTGGAAGATGGCCGCGTGCTGGAAGAGCGAATCAACAAGTCCCGGATCGATGAGTCGGACATCATGGAAACTGCTCGAGCCCTCCATGGACTCGAAAGACTCGAGCAGATCAAGTACGCGGTCTTGGAACGAGACGGTGGGATCTCCATCATCCCGAAGGCCGAAGCGGCATGGCGTTCCGCCCAACCTTAAGAGTGCTTGTGAGTCACGCCGTACGCTGTTACCGCCGCTGAATCAAGACAATCCGGTCTAGAGGATAGACTTGGACGTGGACATTGCAAAGCCAAGAGATCGCCTCCGCTCCTCCCCTGTGCTTGGCAGGGCGCTTGAAGTAGCCGATTGCCGGCAATGTGCAATGGGAACACAACTCTGGATAGCGGGCTTCGGTAGTCACATGTTCTGTGTCGGCAACCAGCCGAAAAGCCTTGAGAGACGCCGTGGCCGGGCAAGTATGTCCTTGATGAGCCCGAGACTCGTGACCAAGATGAGGGGGCCGGCGTGAATGAGGATGCTCCCGTGCACATCGTCCACATGAAGCCGGGGGATGAGGCAAGGATCCAGGAGGCAGAGCCGCTTTTTGATGACCCCGTGGATTTGCCTGCCACCCGAGCCTTCTTGGCAGATGAACGTCATCACCTCTTGATTGCCTACACGGATAAGGATGAGCCGGGCGGCTTCGTCAGTGCGGTGGAGCTCTTGCACCCGGACGAACCCAAGCCCGAGATGTTTCTCAACGAGCTGGGAGTCGAGCCCGCTTTCCAGCGCCGAGGAATAGCAACCGCCCTCATGCAAGAGCTGATCGAACTTTGCCGGTCCCGAGGCTGCTCAGAGATGTGGGTCGGGACAGAAGAAACAAACACAGCGGCCATGCGCACGTATCGGAGTACAGGAGGGAAGCGGGAGGCCTTTGTCCTGTTCACCTATGAAATCGAAGAACATCGGAATGGGTGAACAAATGGGCGCGCGCTCTCTGGCCCTCCGAACCTCATCGCTCCTGCCGTCACTCGCATGCGATGCCATCACCGTCCGAGTCGAAGCCATGTGGATCCGAACCAATTGAACTGAAGCCCTCGGCTCCGGCGTCTGGGCAGTCGATATCTGGAGGGGGGGTGGGAATGCACACTCCTGAGTAGTTGAGATCACACCGACCGTTTCCGCTGCTGGGGGTGCTCTCCTCGCTTCGCCGACCACCTCCGGTCGGCGCAGCATCACCGCCGCCGTCATCACCGACTTGCCCATGCGAACAATCCCCCCAGAGACCCCGGTCTGCCCCGCGAGCGCTCTGCTGTGCAGTGAGAAAGCGTTCTACGTACTTCACGTTGGGCGGATAGGTGGTTACGTGCGCATACCCTCGAGCCACGAGCGTCTTGTTGAAGAGCAGACCATCAGCAAAGACATATGCGAGCGTGCGTCCATAGTGATCGGTACGCTCGACATCGAATTCAAGTCGAACCGTCCGTCCCTCGAGCGACCGCTGGGTGAACCTCGATGCAGCGGGGCCGAAGCATCCGACGGGTTCTGAGGGATGGACTGTCTCGGGTGTGTCGATGCCGATCAGACGGATACCCGTCGTCCCCTGAAGTTGCACCTCGATTGTGTCTCCGTCGATGACACGGGAGACGAATACCATCCGTCGCGAGCGGCGCTCCGCACGAGCCTCGTGTCGAACCTCAGCACGACGTTCGACACGGCGCTCCGCACGAGCCTCGGCGCCGCCCCACGAATCCGCCTTGCGGGTGGCGTCCGCCCGTGCGCCGAGTCCTATTAAGGGCCCGGCAGCGTCATTTGCACACGCAGTCCCGAACAGTGCGAGGCAGAGGTAAGCGGTTGCCCATGTGGAAGATCCAGGCGGGACGGGACCAAGGCCAAGGATATTCACGCTCTGACGCTGAGCCTGCTCATGCAGCAAGATCGACCGCCACGACCCGGGCCTTGAGGCGGCGGGAGGCAGGCACTCCACGCGTGAGGACGACGGCGCCTCTCAGGGACGGCCGGGTTCGTTCATAGGGCAAGTCCTATTTCTCCGACCAGCACGACGACGAACCACCGGTAGATCACTTGGTTTTGCGCACCTTCCATATGTTCTCCGCAGGCCATCGGCCGGCCCACCCAAGCGGCACGTAATCGTCGTAGGTGGTGCTCGCTCCCTCGTCTGGAGCCAGCTCGATGAGGTCTTCGATCTCCAACCCGTTTTGCCCGAACAGGCGAATCCACTCCCCATAGGGAAGCTGGAATGTGACTTCGTCGTCCCACATCTGTTTTCGGATTTCGGTGTACCTGCGCTGGAGTGACGTGGTTGTGGTCTCCGTGGCGGGGTCGTAGCAGAGGTCGTGCAGTGGGCTGCTCATGTTGAACACCAGACGCCCTTTCGGCTTCAGCACGCGGGCCGCCTCGGGGATGGTGTGGTACGGGTCGGCGAAGGTCATCGCGCCGTGGTCGCAAAAGACCAGGTCGAAGCATCCGTCCGTCAGAGGCAGGGTCTCGGCGCTTGCCTGGACGAGCGGCAGCGTGATCGCGTCGCGCTCCGACGCCCCCCGGACGGCCTCCAACTGGCGCTCGGACAGATCGAGACCGACCGGGAGAGCCCCCTTTCGAGCCAGCGCCGTCGACCATCTCGCCGCTCCGCATCCCAGCTCCAGAATCCGGAGACCGGCGACCTCGCCGAGCACCTGTAAGCGGGATTCTGGGACGGACCACACTCCCCAAGCCAGAGGGCTGCTATCGAGTTGCCGGCCGTGCTGCTGCTCGTATTCGGCGCTGTAAGCGTCCCACCCGGCACGATTGGTTCTGACGTGGTCGGGCTCTCCGGGGGGAGACGATGTGGGTGCCATGCACACATCCTAGGGAAGGCGGCGAGGCAGGACTCCTGCGGGCCCTTTCACAAGCGTGTTACCCTTGCCTTTCTGTTTACCTCCCGCAGGCCCGGACCCTTACGAAGCGCGTCCGGCAGCGGGGCCACGGAAGGGGTGCGCGTGAACAGGCAATACAAACGAATGATGCAAAAGCAGGAAACCGCCCAGAAAAAGGGCGCGCCGAGACCGGCGGTCAAAGCTGCCAGTGCCGCCGCCCAGCGGGGTCAGTCCAAGAGGACTCCTCCGCTGCAGTTCTTCCGGGAAGTGATTGCAGAGCTGAAGAAAGTGGCATGGCCGACAAGGCAAGAGGTCGTCGCCTACTCGGTTGTCGTCCTTGTGAGCGTCGTCGTTATCGCGGCCATCATCTTTGCGATGGACTTCGTGTTCACCAAGGCAGTCCTTGCCCTGTTCGGGGTGCAGACATGACCGAGACTCAGCCAGTCCAGGAGACTCCCGGCGCAGAGGGGCCGCCCCCCGAGGACCAGACCCCCCTGGAATCGCAGGCGGCGCCCTCCCAAGGTCTCGACAGCGCATCCCTCAACTCTCCCGAATCCGATCTCAGCGAAGAAGACGCCCAGGCGGTCGCCGCCGCTCTCCAAGCCGATGCACCGGCCGACGCCGTAACGGATGCCGCATCTCCCGCCTCGGTGCCGGCGGCCACGGTCGAACCCGAGTCCGCCGCGGATCAGGACGTTGAGGAAGAAGGCTACGAGGCTCCGGTAATCCCCCCAAACGAGCGCTCGGGCGACTGGTTCGTGGTCCATACCTATGCCGGCTACGAGAACAAGGTCAAAACCAACCTGATGTCGCGTATCTCTTCCATGAACGTCGAGGAGAAGATCTTCGAGGTCGTCATCCCGATGGAAGACGTGATGGAGATCAAGCAGGGAAAGAAGCAGATCGTTCAGAAGAAGGTGTTTCCCGGCTACCTGCTGACGAGGATGTATCTCGACGACGACTCGTGGTACGTGGTCAGAAATACCCCAGGGGTGACCGGTTTCGTGGGTTCGGGCACCAAGCCGACTCCGCTCTCCGCGCGAGAGGTCGACAAGATCCTTCAGGTCAAGCCCGAGCAGAAGAAGCTCAGGCCGAGACTCGAGTTCGAAGAGCAGGAAAGCGTGCGGGTGACATCCGGGCCCTTCGCCAACTTCACCGGTTCTATCTCGGAGATCAACGTCGATCAGTCCAAGCTCAAGGTCCTGGTCAACATCTTCGGCCGGGAGACGCCCGTCGAGCTCGGGTTCGATCAAGTGGCCAAGCTCTAAGAGGAGTCGATATGACACAGCCGGGAGGCCGCCGTCGGCGCGTCTCGCAGGTACTGAAACTTCAGATCCCCGGAGGCCAAGCAACCCCGGCCCCGCCGATCGGTCCGGCTCTGGGCCAGGCCGGTGTGAACATCATGGAGTTTTGCAAGCAGTACAACGCCGCCACCCAGGCGCAGATGGGCACGATCATCCCCGCCGAGATCACGGTTTACGAGGACCGCTCGTTCACCTTCGTCACCAAGACCCCACCCGCGGCAGTGCTGTTGCGGCAGAAGGCCGGAGTCGAGAAGGGCTCGAGCGAACCCAACAAGAACAAGGTCGGAACGGTAAGCAGTGACGACATTCGCGAGATCGCGGAGATCAAGATGCCCGACCTCAATGCCAATGACGTCGAGGCGGCTATGAAGGTAGTGGAGGGTACGGCTCGCAGCATGGGAATCAGAGTCGCCTAGTGCTTCGTCCCGCAAAACTACCGACGCTCTCGATGCAGGCGCTATTTGCGTGACGAAGCTAGAGGTGGGAGGCGGCAGAACGCCGTCGTCAGGACCACAAGGAGGAAGCGGGATGTCACAACGAGGCCGGAGATATTCTGAGGCCCTCAAAGCGGTGGACAGAGAGCGCCTCTACGGCGCCAGGGAAGCGATCAAAGTGCTCCAGGGGCTGCCGCAGTCGAAGTTCGATGAAACCGTCGAGCTTTCGATCAAGCTAGGGGTCGACCCTCGCAAAGCCGATCAGATGGTCAGGGGCGCGGTGTCCCTTCCCAAGGGCACCGGCAAGACGGTACGGGTGGCGGTCTTTGCAAAGGGACAAGCGGCGACTCGGGCGCGCGAAGCGGGGGCGGACATCGTGGGCGAACAAGATCTGGCCGAGCGCATAACCGGAGGCTGGCTCGAGTTCGATGCGGTGGTGGCCAGCCCCGACATGATGCCCGTGGTCGGTCGTCTCGGCCGGGTGCTCGGCCCCCGTGGCCTGATGCCCAACCCAAAATCGGGAACGGTGACCGACGATGTCGCCAGGGCGGTAGATGACATCAAGGGTGGGCGCGTCGAGTACCGAACCGACAGACACGGAAACCTTCACCTCGTAATCGGAAAGAGGTCTTTCTCCGAGGACGATCTGGTCACCAACTATGCAGCGGTGCTGGATGAGGTCCAGCGGGCGAAACCGGCCGCCGCTAAGGGCCGCTACCTTCGTGGGATCACGCTCGCGGCCACGATGTCCCCCGGCATCCGGATCGACCCGGCCCGGTCAAAAGAGCTCGAAGAGGAGCTCCAGCCCGCAGGAGGCTAACTAACAGGCTCGGCGCGCCGAGCCTGTTATCCTGTCGCCGAAGCAGCCCCAGACCACCGGCGGTACATCCCTAAGCCCGAGGACGGGACCGGTGCAGGCGACCATGCACGTTCGATAGGAGCGGCCGTCTGAGCTTTGGGTGGCCGCTTTTTGCTTGCCCGACGAAGACAGGAGAAGCACCGGTGGCCAAACCCGAAAAGGTCCAAGCTGTAGGCGAGATCAGCGAGCGTCTGCGGGAGGCCGACGCGGTGCTCGTGACCGAATACCGCGGTCTCCATGTCGGAGAGATCGCCGATGTGCGCAACTCACTTCGAGAGGTCGATGCGGACCTGAAGGTGCTCAAGAACACCCTGGCTCGGATCGCGGCCCGGGATGCAGGCCTCGAAGACTTCGCCTCGATGATCGGAGGGCCCACGGCGATGGCCTTCGTGCGGGGAGACGCCATAGGGGCCGCGAAAGCCCTCGACGAGGCGGCGCGCAAGTATCCTGTGCTCGCCGTTCGGGGCGGAATCCTCCACGGCAAGGTCATCAGCGAGGCTCAGGTTGCACAACTGGCGACGATCGACTCGCGTGAGGTGCTACTGGCCCGCATCGCGGGGCTGTTCAATGCCCCGGCCCAAAGCACGGCCGGCGTCGCCGCCGCATTGCTACAGAACGTGGGTTCGATGCTGTCTCAGGTAATGGCTCAGAAAGAGGAATCAGAGGCCGCTGCCTAGGCGGCGAACGACTCAGGAGGAGATGCCAAAATGGCGCTGTCACAACAAGAGGTACTGGACGCAATAGCGGATTGGACCGTGCTCGAGCTGTCCGAGTTCGTAAAGGCCTTCGAGGAGAAGTTTCAGGTCACCGCAGCAGCTCCCGTCGCGGTCGCAGCGGGTCCGGCGGCGGGAGGCAACGGGGCCGCGGAAGCGGTCGAGGAACAGGACGAGTTCGATGTCGTGCTTACGGGCGCGGGCGACAAAAAGATCCAGGTGATCAAGGAGGTGCGCGCGCTTACGAGCCTCGGGCTCAAGGAGGCCAAGGATCTCGTGGACTCGGCGCCGAAGGCCGTGCTCGAGAAGGTCGAGAAGGCACAGGCGGAAGAGGCCAGGGCCAAGCTCGAGGCCGCCGGAGCAGGCGTCGAGATCAAGTAATTTGCCGGAGCAGGCGTCGAGGTCAAGTTTTTTGCATTTGCGGGAAGGCCCGGGTGGGGGGGCCGGTTGACGAATAAGGGGTCAAGCACTAGGGTTGTCCACAGCCAGTTTTGAGGAGTACGCATAGATTTTTCTTGTGAACCGCCTTTGGGCTTGACGGCGGTATGGGCATAGGCCTATACTGCCTCCTTGGTGTGTTCGCCCCCATCCGCTCTCTTCGTTCTGTCGCGCGGCTAAGAACCGCCCAGGGTGACCCGGTTGGAGGCGTGTCCGGAAGGTGCAAAAGGGGACCCTTCCGGACAGCTTGCGCGTTCCCCGTCCGAAACAGATTCTTAGGAGGCTCGTTTGTCGTCAAACGTCCTGCGCGAACGCCGGACCTTCGCCAAGCTCGCGGAAGTTCTCCCTCCCCCCAACCTGATTGCGGTCCAGAAAGAGTCTTTTGACTGGTTCGTAGAAGTCGGGCTTGGAGAGACCCTGAGGG
>JALZIO010000297.1 GCA_030860245.1 Actinomycetota bacterium
ACTTTCCTTGTCACCGGGTCCCATCTGGTGAGGCCCTCGAACAGCTGGCGCACTACGAGTGCCGCCCCGGGATCTGCGACACGCATGGGATCAAGTGTTCCCGGGTCCTGGAGTGCGACCTTTAGCACTCGCTGGACCGTTCCCGCAGAGTCTTCGGTGCTCGAATCTGCAGGACCCTCGTCTCCGGAGCCCGCGCCGTCGGGTTCGTCGGAAGTGGCGGACGGCTCAGGCTCGCCGGGGGTGGGATCGACCCGCTCGGTCGACTCCAAAGGGGTGGGCTCGTCCCCCCCGGGTCTCGCCGAGGGGGTGGGGCCGGAGCAGGCAGCCGCACCGAGCGCGGCGCACAATAGGAGCGCAAGAGGCGTTTTCATGATCGGCATGGGAGAGAAGGGTGAGCGCCGGCGACGGCTACTGAAGCCGAAACGCCAAGAGGATGGTGGTTGCGGTGAACACGATAGCGGTGATGACCGTGATTCGGTCCAGGTTCTTTTCCATCACCGTCGATCCCATCGCCTGCGACTGCATTCCGCCTCCGAACATCTCCGATACTCCTCCACCCCGTCCGGCGTGGAAGAGGATGAAGGTGATCAGCAGCAGCGATGCGATGACGTGGACCGCAACAATCAGGCCCGTCAGCAACTGCGCGCCTCCCTCGAAAACGGCGAGCTCAAGGCCACTGGCCCTTGTCCTTTCGGTGCCCGATCGCCTCTTCGAGGCGCTGGATGACTTCCTCGTCCTCGCGCTCCACGCGATCGACGAAGTACGCGACGGCGGGCTCGGGGAAGTGCTGCACGAGCCAGTCGATCACGGACTTGACGGTTGAGCTCGCGTACTGCTCGTGCGACACGAGCGGCGTGTACCGGTGGGCCGGCTGATCTTCGACCCGCCGGACAAAGCCCTTGTCCGCAAGGCGGCCCAAGGTGGTCATCACGGTCGTGTAGGCGATCGGCCGGACCTTCCTGAGGCTCTCGTGGACGTCCCTGACCGTCACCTCGCCCCGGTCCCACACGACGTCCATGATCTCGGCCTCGAGAGGGCCAAGTACCTCGGCGAGGGTGTGCTTGCGTCTGGATGTCATGTAACCCCTAACGAAAGGAAGGCCCAGCCATTCCATCCTAGCCCGTCAGAAGGGGTTTCGCCCCCGGACCGGATTCGGCTGCGAAGCTCTAGGAGCGAGCCACGCGAACCAGGTTGGGCATTATTTCGGTGCCCTTGAGGTGGCCGAGGGCGCCCTTGCGGGACGCTCTCTCGCCGTAGGTCTGGACCGCGTCGGAGGACACACCCCGTCCCGCCACCAGCAGTGGGACCGGGCCGTCGGTGTGCGACTTGCGGCGGCAGCTCGTCGAGTGATCGGCCGTGACCCCGATGATCGAGCGGTCCCAGTCGATTCCATCGAGCACCCTGGCGAAGAAGACGCTGTCGATGGCCTCGATGCTGGCCATCTTGGCCCGGTAGTCTCCGTCGTGAGCCGGGACGTCGGGGCCCTTGATGTGGATGTAAAGGCCATCGAAGCCTTCGATCGCTTCGAGGGCCAGGCGCGCCCAAGCCTCGTACTGTTCGGCGGGGGCGATGCCCGTCGGAGCCTCGACCACTCCCATGCCCATTAGCCGGGCGATACCCATCTCGACGGGCATCTCGACGAAACAGCCCATCTGAGGCCCGAACGCCTCCTTGAACGGGACCAGATTGGGAAGGTGGTCGCCCCCGTCGCGGGTGAGGATGAAGTTGCCCGCGAGCTGGCCTCGCTTGGTCCGCTCCCTGTTCACCTCAGACTTGCCCAGAACCTTGTGCGCGCTACCCAGCCAGGTGCTTGTTAGCTGAGCGGCGCGCCGGGCGGCGTCGTCGGATCCGTGTCCCTCGAGCGGGGTGTCCTCTACCACCTGGTTCTCGAACGTCTCCTTGGCCACTCCCAGAGCTCCCTGCCGCCCGTAGGCGGGATCGGAGTTGGCGACCTGAGCCGAAAGCGGGCCGTGGTCCGAACGCAGCACCAGGGAGCCTCTGTGACCCACGGTCGCCTGGAACTCAAAGGAGGCTTCGTCGAGGGTCACCTCTTCCTGCACCTCGGCGGCCAACCGGTGGGCCTCCTCCGAGGAGAGATCGCGTCCGACCCTGCGATCGACGATCGTGAGGCCGTCGCCGTCCGGTTCGACGGTGGCGAAATTGACGCGGTAGGCGAGGTCGCCGTCGCGAACCTCCATGCCGGCCCCCACCGCCTCGATCGGCCCGCGGCCCGTGTGGTGCTTGTGGGGGTCGTATCCGAGAATAGCGAAAACGGCGATGTCCGATTCGGGCGCAATGCCCTCACCCACCGTCGTCACGTAGCCGTTTCGACCGCGGCGCGCCAGTCCATCGAGATTCGGGGTGGAGGCCGCCTCCAGCGGCGTCCGGCCGTCGAGCTCCTCTAAGGGATCGTCGCCGAGGCCGTCGAGGATGACGTAGAAGATGCTGCTCGGGCTCATGTCACCGCCTTGACTATTGCACTGAACTCGGTCGCGTCGAGGGAGGCGCCACCCACGAGCGCTCCATCGATGTCGGGCTGTGACAGCAGGGCTTTGGCATTGCCCGCCTTCACGCTGCCACCGTAGAGCAGTCGCATGTCACCGGCCACATCAACACCCATCATGTCTTTGAGCACCGATCGGATGTACGCGACGGTTGACTGAGCGTCCGCGGGCGTGGCCGTCTGTCCGGTTCCGATAGCCCAGATGGGTTCATAGGCGATCACCGCAGAGCGCGCCCGGTCCGGGCTCATACCCGCCAACGCAGCCTGGACCTGTCCTTCGACCTTGGACTGCGTCTTGTCTGCCGCATGTTCGGATTCCGTTTCACCGCAGCAGATGATGGGGGTCAGCCCTGCCCCGAACGCCGCCTTGACCTTGGTGTTTACCTCGTCATCGCTCTCACCGAGGATCTCGCGCCGCTCGGAGTGTCCCAAGATCACGTAGGTCACGTTGAGCGCCTCGAGCATGACAGCGGAGATCTCTCCGGTGAAGGCCCCTTCCTCGGCGAGATACATGTTCTGCGCGCCGAGGACCAGTTCGTAGCGGTCTGCGTCGATGACGGTCTGGATGGTGCGCAGTGAGGTGAACGGCGGACATACCGCCACCTCGACCTTCTGCGGATTCACGTCGGCAAGCTCATGTCCGATCTGTTGCACGAGCCGCATTGCCTCGAGGTGTGTTTTGTTCATCTTCCAGTTTCCGGCGATGAGAGTGATCCTCACTTGGCCTGTCTCCTCAATGCGGCGACGCCCGGAAGGTCCTTGCCCTCGAGAAACTCGAGCGAGGCGCCTCCGCCCGTGGATAGATGCGAGATCGCTCCGGCGAGGCCTAGTTCGGCAAGGGCCGCGGCAGAGTCTCCCCCGCCCGCAACTGTGAACGCCCCTGTATCGGTCGCCTGCGCTATGGCGTGGGCCACTGTCTTAGTTCCGGCCGCAAAGGCTTCGATCTCGAAAATCCCCATAGGCCCGTTCCACAGGACGGTGCGAGCGTCCGTGATGATGTCGGCAAAGCGCTGTGCGGTTTGTGGTCCGATATCGACCCCGATTCGATCGCCGATGTCTTCGAGCATTACCGTGTCGTAGTCGGCGTCGCCGTCCGGCGAGGTCGCCGCGACCACATCGCGCGGCAGCAGAACCTCGACGCCCCTCGACCCCGCCTCCTCGAGCACCTGACCAACCTCCCCGATCCGATCCTCCTCGACCAGGGAGCGGCCCACACTCTGCCCCCTGGCCTTGAGAAGGGTAAAGGCCATGGCGCCTCCGATGCACAGGGCATCGGCTCGGTCGATCAGGTTGGCGAGCACTCCCAGCTTGTCCGACACCTTCGCCCCACCCAGAACCGCAACGAAGGGCTTGTCGGGATTGTGGAGAAGGCGGTCGAGCACCCCCACCTCTTCGGCGAGAAGCAGGCCCGCAGCCTTGTCCTCGAGCCTTTCGGGCACCCCTACCACGGAAGCATGGGCGCGGTGGGCGGCGCCGAAGGCGTCATCGACGTAAGCGTCGGCCAGGTGGGCCAAGGCGTCGGAGAAACCGGGGTCGTTGGCTTCCTCGCCCGGGTCGAAGCGCAAATTTTCCAGCAATACGATTGGGTCGTCGGAGGCGCAGGCAGCCTCAACCTGCGCGCCGGTAGCGGTGTCCAGAGCTGTGACGTTGCGTTCGAGCAGTTCCCTCAGGAGCTCGCCGACAGGGGCCAGCCGCAGTGAGTCGACAACCCTGCCTTTGGGGCGTCCGAGATGCGAGCAGATCGCAACGCGCGCTCCCCTGTCGAGAAGCACTTTCAGGGTCGGCACCGAGGCGCGCACCCGTAGGTCGTCGGTTATCCGCCCGTCGTCGAGTGGAACGTTGAGGTCGCAGCGCACCAGGA
>JALZIO010000273.1 GCA_030860245.1 Actinomycetota bacterium
GGTTTGCGATCCGCACGAGATAGCGAACGTGCTCGGGCGAGACGGCATCCATTGGATGCTCGACGTCTGCAGGGACCTTCCCATCGAGGTGTTCGTCATGACGCCGTCGTGCGTGCCCGCATCCGACTTCGAATCCCCGTCGGCGACGCTGGGCCCGGACGACATGGAGTCGGTCCTGAAGAGAAGTCATGCGATCGGCATCGCCGAGATGATGGACTTCCCCGGCGTGATCTCGGGCCAAGCGAACGTGCTGGCAAAGCTGGAGCTGAACGGTGGCGCCCACGTCGACGGGCACGCCCCCGGCGTCGGGGGACGCGCTCTCGACGCCTACATTTCCGCCGGAATCCGCTCCGACCATGAAGCGACGACGTACGAAGAAGCGCTCGAGAAGAGGCGCAAGAGCATGTGGGTCCTCATCCGAGAGGCATCCAACGCACACAACCTGGTAGACCTCCTACCGTTGATCAAGGATTTTGGTCCCGATCACTGCGCCTTCTGCACCGATGACCGTGAACCGACCGACCTCGTCCGGCGGGGTCATCTCGACCATATGTGCCGCGTCGCGGTTGCCAACGGAGTGAGCCCGGAGGATGCGGTGCTGCTTGCATCCCTCCATCCGGCCCGTTGTCACGGCCTGCGCGACCTGGGCGCCATAGCGCCCGGGTACAAGGCGGACTTTCTGCTGTTGTCCGATGTGGCCGACTTCGGTGTCGAGAGGGTCTTCAAAGAAGGCCGGCTGGTTGCGTCGAGCGGGGTTGCCGCTGACTTTGGGCGCGCCGAGATACCTGCGGGAGTCCGCAATACGGTGCGGCCGGCTCCGGTGTCGGCGGCGAGCTTCGCCATCCCTTCGAGCGGCGCCGACGTGCGCGTGATCGAGATCATCCCGGAGCAACTTCTCACCCATGCTCGCGTCGAGGCCCCCTTGAAAGAGCATGGGATGGCGGTCGCCGACCCCGCCCGGGATCTCGCAAAGATAGCGGTCGTCGAACGTCACAACGCAACGGGACGGGTCGGCCTGGGCTTCGTGACCGGATTCGGACTGAAGCGAGGCGCTTTCGCATCGACCGTGGCGCACGACGCCCACAACATGGTGATCGTGGGCGTGGACGACTCCGACATGGCGATGTGTGCGGACCGCCTGATCGCGATCCAAGGCGGTTTGGTGGCAACCGAAGATGGAGCCGTCTCGGCGGAGCTTGCGCTTCCCATTGCGGGGTTGCTTTCGGACCAGCCCTTCGAAACCGTTGTTCACGACCTCGAGCGGCTCGAGGCGTGTCTTGCAGACCTGGGCGTCACGGTAGCCTCTCCGTTCATGACGCTCAGCTTCCTGGCGCTGTCGGTCATCCCCGCCCTCAAGATCACCGACCACGGTCTCATCGACGTGGACGCTTTCAAACTGGTGCCGTTGGAGGTCGGCCCGTAGTGCCCGTTGCTCCCGCTGAGGTGACTGCGACCTTCACGATCGCCCCCTCGGCCGCCGATCACATGGCTCGTCACGTCAAGGCGGCGGTCGACGAGGCGCGCGCCTCGGGTCTTGCAATGGAGGCGGGACCCGAATCCACAACTCTCGCAGGGGGGCGCACGGAGGTGCTCGACACCCTCACCAGGGTCATCGACATCGCAATCGACGCGGGTGCTACGGCAATCGAGGTAAAGATAGAAGCAGCGACCGAGTCCACCTAGAGTGATGGCGCTGACCGCTTAGCCGTGCGCGTGACGTTCGCCAAGCGGTATCCACGCGCACAGGTCGTTACGGCTACAGGGACCTACAGGTGCAGGATCAGGCCTTCGCCCGCGCCCAGCGAAACCTCTCGCAAATCGATTTCGTCGCGCCGGCTCTCCGGATCGGTCGAGAGAGCAATGCGGGCAGCTCCCTGCAAACCTGCACGCGCGCCCTCGAAACACACTTCGGCGTCACCGAAGTTGAGCACCACCAGCATTCGGTGCTCGGCCTCTCCACGCACGTATGCGAGCACGTCCTTGTGCGATGTCAACAGCTCGAACGATCCGGTCTGTAAGCAATCGGTCTCCTTGCGAAGCTGGATAAGGCGCCGGTAGAACGACAACGTCGAGCCCGGGTCTTCCGATTGCGTCGACGCGTTCAACCGTTCGGCGTCCGGTGTGATCGGGAGCCACGGCGCTCCCGAGGAGAAACCGGCGCCGGGACCGACGGCCGAAGGCGGTTCCCACGGTAGTGGGGCACGCTCGGGATCGCGCCCGTCAACGTCGACCTCCTGTTCCGGGCTCACCGGAGCGTCGGGCAGGCCGAGCTCTTCGCCCTGAAATAGAAAAGGCGTGCCCCTGAGTGTCAGGACGAGCATCGCCGCAGCTCGCACGGCATGCCGGCCATAACGGGTGGCGACCCGCGAGTGGTCGTGATTGTTCAGAAACCATGAGGCCCAGGCCTCCGGGCTCCTCAGCTCCTCCATCCCTTCGAGGAGCTTGCGGAAGGCGTCTGCATCCCAGGGCTGGTGCAGGAAAACGAAGTTGTGCGCCAGATTGAGCCCGCCGGGCGCGTTTACGTAATCCATCAAGCGCTCGAGGTCGAGGATGTAGACCTCCCCCACGATCATGCGGTCGGGATAGCCGTCGACCACCCGGCGAATCGCGGCGAGGCGCTCGTGCACGCTGGGCCAGTCCTCGTCATGCCGGCGCATCGGGTCGAGCGCAGTGAACTCCTCGACGTCGGCCGGGTTGTCGGCGAGTCCCGGGTCCTTGCCGATCTTGTGGGCGACGTCGATCCGAAAGCCGTCCACTCCCCTGTCCAACCAGAAGCTCAGCGTTTCGTGCATAGCCGCCTCGACCTCCGGGTTGTCCCAGTTGAGATCGGGCTGCTCGGCCAGGAACGAGTGTAGATACCACTGATCGGTGGTGTCGTCGAGGGTCCAGGCGAGCCCGGCGCGCCGGAAGGCCGCCATCCAGTTGTTCGGCGGCCCTCCATCCGGCGCGCCATCGCGCCACACGTACCAGTCGCGCTTGGGGTTGATCCGGCTGGAGCGGGACTCGACGAACCACGGATGTTGGTCGGAGGTGTGGTTCGGAACCCAGTCGATGATCAGCTTCAGGCCGCGCCCGTGAGCCTCGGCGAGGAGCTCATCGAAGTCGGCCATGGTTCCGAACAACTCATGGACGCCGGTGTAATCGCTCACGTCGTATCCGAAGTCCGCCATGGGTGACGGATAGAAGGGCGACAGCCAGATCGCATCGACCCCGAGAGCCCGGATGTAGTCGAGCTTCGAGGTTATTCCTGCGAGATCGCCGACGCCATTTCCGCTCGCGTCCATGAAGCTGCGTGGATAGATCTGATAGATCACCCCGTGCTTCCACCAAACCGGCCGAGTGGGTGAGGGATGTGCATTATTCAAACTCAGTACCCACTCGACGACAGGGATTGAAGGATGTCGGCTGCACTGCCGCTCGAGTGGTTGTTGCTCTTCGCCTGGGCCAGCGACGACATCAACAGGTCTCCGGCCATCGGCCGATCGAGCTCCTCGAGAAGCCCGATCGTCCGGGCTGCATAACGGAGGTTTTGCACAGTCTCGGTTCCCCCAACGTCGGAGAAGAACCACGCGCAGCTCGTGAACATCGACATAGCATTTCTCTGTAATTCGAGCAATGAGGCGGTCCGGTCGAGGTCTGCCTTGTCCAACGAGCCCGTCGTCTCGCGTGCCAGCCAGTCCTCGAGCCCGGCGGCGCCCACGATCACCTCGACGTAACGGTCACGAGCGCCCCATGGATCGTGAAGCAGGCCTCTCCCAAGCTGGGTAAACGCCTCGTCGGCATGGCCCTTGATGAGCCGGAAGGCGGCCCGCAGCGGTTCTCGCCACGCCTGGGACCATCCCTGCTCTCCACCCGTCGAGCACCCGCAGTTTCTGCTCCAGCGGCCCACTCCGTGCGCGCACGACCATGAGG
>JALZIO010000276.1 GCA_030860245.1 Actinomycetota bacterium
GCTCACAGCTCACCGCCCTTGGAGAGAAAATCGGCGTAGAACAACCCCAACCCGAAGGCCACCGAGAGACCGGACAGGACCCAGAAGCGGACGATCACGGTGAACTCGGGCCACCCGTCGAGCTCGAAATGGTGGTGTATCGGTGCCATCAGGAAGGGCCGCCTGCCGGTCCTCTTGAACACCAGCACCTGCAGGATGACCGAAGCGGTCTCGATAACGTAGAGACCGCCCATGATGATCAACATGAGCTGCGTGTTGAGCAGGATCGCAAACACCGCCATCGAACCGCCGAGCATCAACGAACCCGTATCGCCCATGAAGATCTTGGCCGGGGCGGTGTTCCACCACAGAAAGCCGGCACAGGCACCGAACATGGCGGCCGCGACTATGGCGACGTCAAAGGGGTCGGAGCCCGCTGCCCTGAGATCGTAAAAGACCTCGTGGCGAAACTGCCAGAAACCGATCACGACAAAGGCGCCGAAGATCTGCGCCGCGGAGCCAACCGCAAGGCCATCGAGCCCGTCGGTCAGGTTCACTCCGTTGGACGACGCGGTGATCATCACGAAGACCCATACGTAGAAGGCAACTCCGAGATCCAGTTTCGTCGAGCGAAAGAACGACAGGTCGGTCCCGATCCCGATAACGTGAACCGCCAAAACCCCGAAGGCCGCCGCAATCAGCAACTGCCCCACGAACTTGGCGCGCGTATGCAGTCCGAGGGAGCGCGACTTGTGGATCTTTATGAAGTCATCTACAAAGCCGAGTAGGCCGAGCGCGATGATCGTCCCGATTGCCAAGACTCCGCTGTCGGTAAGCGGAGAGATTTCGGACCTGCCGATGTGGCCCAGCAGATAGCCGGCTATGGTCGCCACGAGGATGACCAGGCCGCCCATCGTCGGAGTACCTCTCTTCTCGTAGTGGGCCTTGGGGCCTTCCTCTCTGATGAGCTGGCCCCAGCCACGTTTTCTGAAGAGCCGGACCGCAAGGGGCGTGCCCAGCAGAGAGAACACCAGCCCGATCACACCGGCGAGCATGATGTTTGTCACCTAACCGCCCCGCACATCGGAGTGGATGACGGTTGTGCATCTTTCCCGCGCACACTCACCACCCACTCGGCGCCAAATCGCGCAGCGCGGCACGCGCCACTTCGCGATCATCGAAGGCAACGGTGTGGCCGGCGAGCTCCTGGCCCGTTTCGTGGCCCTTGCCGGCCACCACCACGACATCGCCGCTGCACGCCTCGCCCAGGGCATGGCGGATGGCCTCGGCCCGGTCGGGGATCGTCGCATCCGGACCCTCGGCGCGCACCGCGTTCACCCCTTCGAGAATGGCGCCGATGATGGCCTGCGGGCTTTCGCTGCGGGGGTTGTCCGAGGTGACCACCACGATGTCGGCCAGGCGCGCCGCCACAGCACCCATCAGGGGACGCTTGGCCCTGTCCCGGTCGCCGCCGCAGCCGAACACGCATATCACCCGGGCAGAGTGGCCGGCCTGGGCGAGTCTGCGGGCGGCGCGCAGGACGTTGTCGAGAGAATCCGGTGTGTGCGCGTAATCCACCACCACCGCGAACGGCTGCCCCTCTGCGATGCCCTCGAAGCGCCCGGGAACGCCGGCAAGGGCGGCGAGACCCTCCCCTATCGCGTCGAGACCGATGCCGCCCCCCAGGGCACCCGAGGCGGCAGCCAGCGCGTTCCACACGTTGAACGCCCCCAGGAGCGGGGACCGGACTTCGACCTCCCCCTGCTCGGGAGCCTTGCCGGAGGCGACCAGGCTGAAACGGTTGCCCTGCGGAGTGAAGCGCACGTCGACCGGCCGGATGTCGGCGTCGTCGGAGGATCCGAAGGTCAGGCACGGTAAAGGCGACGACTCTGCGATCCTGCGCCCGTACGGATCATCGACATTGACGGCCCCGATATCGGCGCGTTCTGGGACGAACAGGGATCTTTTCGCCTCGAAGTAGTCCTCCATACCGCGGTGGAAATCGAGATGATCCTGGGTCAGGTTGGTGAAGACGGCGGAGACGAAGCGCAACCCCTCGGCTCGGTGAAGCGCCAGGGCGTGAGAGGTCACCTCCATCACGACCGAGTCCACGCCTTCGGTGCGCATCTCCGCCAGCAGGGCCTGGAGGTCGGCGGATTCCGGGGTAGTGCGCACACCGGGTCTCCGCCGGTCGCGGACGCGCGTCTCGATGGTCCCGATCAGCCCGGTGGAACGCCTCTCGGCCCGCAGGATCGAGTCCATGAGGTAGGCGGTCGTGGTCTTGCCGTTCGTTCCGGTGATCCCAAACAGCGCGAGGTTCGAGGCGGGCTCGCCCCAGAAACGACCCGCCACGCGCCCCATGGCGCGCCGGACGTCAGTTACCACCAGTTGGGCCACAGGCGGGGCGGTCGGCAGGCCCACGTGATGCTCGACGCACAGCGCAACGGCTCCCCTTGCCGCAGCCTCGGGCGCATAGAGGTGGCCGTCGCTTCGAGCGCCCGTCACGCAGAAGAACAGATCTCCAGGCCGGACCGCACTGGAGTTGTAGGACACGCCCCGGACGACCGTCTCCGGATCGCCCTCGATTCGCACGAACAGATCGCCCGCTCCCTGCGCAAGCGCCGCCAGCGTCTTCGTCACCCTCACATCGCTCACAGTCAAAACACTAGTGGGTGCGCGACGACGCTCTCAGTCGCGGATCGACAAATCCGGCGGCGGCTGCAGGTTATTGCCGGTCGCGCTCCGCGTCGGCGCTATGCGCAGGTGGCTCAAGGCGAACTCCGCGATGGTCCCGAAAGTGGGCGCCGCGGTCAGACCTCCCCAGATGGGGGTAGGTTCGTCCAGCATGACGACGACAGCTATCTGCGGGTCGCGCGCCGGGGCGAAGCCGGCGAAGGAGCCGACGTACGAGTTGCCGTATCCCCCGGTGGGCAGCGGTTTCTGGGCCGTCCCCGTCTTGCCTGCCACGTCGTAACCGTGGACCTGCGCGCCGACGCCGGTGCCCTCGTCGACCACGCGCGTGAGCATCTTCGTGGCCTTTCCGGTTGCGTCTTTCGATATCACCCGCCGCGTTGCCGGCGGGGAGGAGGAAGTGCGGCCGGCGGAGTCCACCGTGGACAGCAGCAGCTTGGGCTCGACCCATACTCCGTCGTTGGCGATCGTCGAGTACGCGCTGGCCATCTGCATCGGCGTGACCGCTATCCCCTGTCCGATCGGCACGGTCGCCTCGGTCGCGCCGGTCCAGCCTTCTGCATCCGGCACCATGCCAGGCTGCTCGGCCGGGAAATCCAACCCGGTCGGCGACCCGAATCCGAAGTCGCGTACGTAGCGTCGGAACACCCCGTCGTCGAACTCGAGCCCGATCTTGATGGTCCCGACATTGGACGACTCGGTGATGATGTCGGTGACCCTCATCGATTCGGTCGGGTGCACATGCGAGTCGTTGAAGACCTCTCCCGCGTAGGGCCACGAAGCCGGCACGATGAATTTCTGGCGCGGTGTCACCGCTCCGGCGTCGAGCGCGGCCGATACCGTGATCGCTTTGAAAGCAGAGCCCGGCTCGTAGAGGTCCGTGATGGCGCGGTTACGGTGAGCGCTCTCCGCGTAGGCGCCGGCGTCATTGGGATCGAAGTCGGGGACATTTGCCATTGCGAGGATCTCTCCGCTGGACGGCCTCATGACCACCGCGCTTCCGCCACCCGCGCCGTAGGTCTGTGCTGCCTCGGCGAGCGCGCGCTCGGTGAAGTACTGGAGCTCCTTGTCGATGGTCAGGAACAGCTCTCGTCCCTGCCGTGGCTCCTGGTAAGAGGAGTCCGCCTGTGGAAGCGGGCGCCCCTGGGGATCCTGTTCGATGGTCATTCGTCCCGGGCGTCCCTCGAGGACCTGCTGATACTGAAGCTCGACCCCGGCCAGCCCTTTGCCGTCGACGTCGACGAAACCTGTAACGTGCGACGCGAGCTTCCCCCCCGGATAGAAGCGCTTGGGTTCGGTCTCGGTATAGATGCCGGGCAGATCCATAGCCTCGACTCGATCCGCAGCCTCGGCGGGTATTTGACGTGCCAGATAGACGTAGCGCGCCTTCTCGCTGAGCCTGGCCGCAAGCTCGCCCGCGTGGTCTCCGAGCGCCGGCGCGAGCTTGGCCGCAGTCCGGCGCGGGTTCTCGACGAAGTAGGGGTCGGCGTAGATCGTCTTCATGTCGACCGACACCGCCAGCGCCTGGCCGTCCCGGTCCAGTATTGCGCCGCGCCGCGCCGCAAACTCGATGACCCGCTCTCTTTGATCCGCGGCCAGACGGGCGTAGGCCGGCCCTTCGACAACCTGTAGGACGACCAGACGACCCGCCATAGCGACGTAGGTCAGGGACAGCAGCAGGAGGAGCGCAATCAGACGGCCCGGAGAGCGAGAGCGACGCCGCTGGGGCACTAGTGGCTCGGCGCGCAACTAGCGCCTGCACCGAGAGCGTCCCTGCGCGCCGAGGGCAAGTCGCGAGGAGTCGAAGCGTACCTGGAGAGGTACGTGAGTGACGAGAAGCGCAGCCAACGGCGATGCAGGGGGGCTCGAATGCGTCGATAACTTGGGCGACGAGGCACTTTAAGGAGGTACGCCCGGTCCGGACGAGCTCGCCTGGTGAGTCCCCGCCGCGGCGCCGATCGCCGCTGCGGGAGAGCCGGACAACAAGCTTCTCCGGGCCGACTGGGCAAGGCCCGGGGATCTCGGCGCCTTCACATCGGCGATCACGTACTCGGACGCAGCCGGCTCGACCATCCCCAGCTCGTCGCGGGCATAGCGCTCGATGCGCTCGGGGCTTTCGAGCTGGGAGGACTCGAACATGGCTCGTTCGTGGCGGGCCTGAACCGTTGCGAGATCCGACCGGAGGCGTGACAGCTCGAACGCCGATTGGGCGAGCATCACCTGCTCGAGCAGGATGGCAAAGATTACGGCCACGACGCCGATGGCCCCCAGGATCGCTGCAGGCGCGAGGCGGCGCGCCGGGCTCCTGCGGATGAGCCCCTTGGAACGCCGACGTACGACCTCGAGTCCCGGCGCCAGCCGCGGTTTTGCCTGCTCGGCGCGCCGCTCAGCCCGGGCCATGACACTCCCCGAGGTTGAGCCAGCAGGTGCGTGCGGAGGTTCCACCCAAGCCGTGGCCGCGGCTCACCGCACACTTCCCGTGGCTGCGGTGGTGAGGCGCTCCGCGGCGCGCAGCTTGGCCGCGGCCGAGCGGGGATTGTTCGCCTGCTCTTCTTCGGGAGGGCGGACCGGGCGCTTGACCAGAATTCTTACCCGCGCCTCGGCGCCGCAGGTGCACACCGGAAAGTCGGGAGGGCAGGTGCAGTCCCTTGCCTCTTCGATGAAGCGGCGTTTGACTAGGCGGTCCTCGAGTGAGTGGTACGAGATCGCGACGACTCTGCCGCCCGGCTCCAGAACGTCGATCGCCTGGGGAAGAGCGGCGGCGAGCTCGTCGATCTCCCGATTGACCTCGAGCCGCAGGGCCTGAAAGGTGCGGCGCGCCGGATGCCCTCCGGTCCTTCTCGTGGCTGCGGGAATGGCGTCCACCACCACCTCCGCCAGGGCAGATGTGCCCCTGATCGGACGCGCCCCAACGATCGCCTTGGCGATCCGGCGCGCGAAGCGCTCTTCGCCGAGGCGGCCGATCACCCGTGCGAGATCGTTCTCTGGATACCGGTTCACGACATCCTCGGCCGACGCGGGCTGGGCTGGGTCCATCCGCATGTCCAGGGGCCCGTCGCCTCGGAAGCTGAATCCCCGCGCCGGGTCGTCCAACTGGGGGGAAGAAACGCCAAGGTCGAATAGGACTCCTCGAACCGGCGCAGCCCCGAGTCGTTCCAGTAGGGTCGCGAGCTCCGCGAACCGCCCGCGGACGAGGGTGACGCGGTCGCCGAACGGGGCGAGAGCGTCCCCGGATTCCTCGAGCGCCTCCGGGTCCCGGTCGATGCCCACGAGCGAAGCCCGGGGGGCCCGCCTGAGGACGGCGCCTGCGTGCCCGGCGCGCCCGAGCGTCGCGTCGACGAAGACTCCCCCGTTTTCCAGTGCAGGAGCGAGCAGCTCGACGGCGGCACCGACAAGGACTGGTCTGTGTTCCACACCGCCTCCATGGCTAAGGCCCCAGTGCGTGGATAGCAACCACGACCATGCTCAGGCCGCCGCCGACTGACAGGCCGGTGAAGCCAAGCAGCGCGAGGCTCCGCGCGATCTCGCGCACCAGGGCACCACTCCGCTCGGGCCCGTCGGTCCCGGACGCCGCATGGAGGGCTTCGAGATGAGTCCCGTGCATCTCCACGAGACTGCGACCGGGGCGCGCCCGAAGCCGGCGATTGCTCATCAGAAGCTGAGCTCCTGAGCCAGCTCGTCGAGACGACCCTCTTCGACCTTCTCCTGCTCGGCAGCCCATCCGTCGGGACTCCACACCTCTCCGTGATCGAGGGCCCCCGTCACGACGACCGCCCGGTCGATCCCGGCATAGGCCCGCAGAACCCCGGGGAGCGTGATGCGGCCCTGGCGATCGACCTCGTCCTGGTGCGCACTCGCCGCCACCAGACGCACGACAGCGCGCGCGTCCTGCTTGCTCCGGCCGAGCAGGAGAAGGCTTCGCTCGAGGTCCTCCCACCCGCTCCGGGACCACATGGCAACGCATCCGTTGAAGTATTTCGTCAGGACTACCTGACCCTCCTCTAACTCGTCCCTTATGCGCGACGGGACGATCAACCGTCCTTTGCTGTCGACGGTGTGACGGAATTCGCCGGTAAATGACAAGGCTCTCCTGCTGCAACTGGGTCGGAGGGAGTCGGCTGCGGGAATCCTGTTCGTTTCCTTCCCGTTGCCACCACTTCCCTCCATTTCGCACCACCTGGCGCCACTTTAGAGCCCTCACGACCCACAGTCAACGCATGACCCTCTAATTACCAACTTGTTATTCGGATAATTACCATAGTGTGATTTAGCTCGCGCGGTCATTGAGGCGGATGCACAGGGTCATTTCCGTCCGGCTGCCTGGATTGCGCCGGCTCTGCGCCGGCTCGCTGGGTCAGGCAGCCGAGCGCGGGGATCCTGCGGGCTCCCGGCCTACAGGGGAGATGTGGGGGTCAGACGGGCTGCGGCGCACGGTCGTGCGGTGCGCCGAGGTACTGCTCCCAGCAGGGATCGACACGATCCACCGCCACGATGATCCACACGCTTTCATGCGGAGGGCGCGGCGCCCGGCGCAACCGGAGGCCGACGTCTGCGGGGCTGCGGTTCTCCTTGCGCGCATTGCACGACCTGCAGGCGGCGACCACATTGTCCCAGGACTGCCC
>JALZIO010000310.1 GCA_030860245.1 Actinomycetota bacterium
CATCGGCATGACGGGTTTGCTCCTCGATGACTCGACCTTGACCGATGAGCAACGCGACTATGCCGACACCGTCCGTGCTTCCGGTGAGGCGTTGCTTGTCATAATCAACGACATCCTCGACTTTTCCAAGATCGAAGCTGGGGCGATGAGTCTCGAGATGGTCGATTTCCCGCTCGAGATGGTGGTGGAGAGTGTCGCCGAGCTGCTGGCCGGATCGGCCCACGAGAAAGATCTCGAGCTCGTGACCTTGATCGAAGGGGACGTGCCCCCAGCTGTTCGAGGGGACGCCGGTCGACTTCGGCAAATCCTGACCAATCTGGCGGGGAATGCAATCAAGTTCACCAAAAATGGCGAGGTATCGATCATCGCTCGGGTCGTTGGGAACACCCCCGAAGGAGAACTGGTGCGGTTCGAGGTGACCGATACCGGTATCGGCATCACGGAGGAACAAAAGGCCAGCCTCTTCGAAGCGTTCTCGCAGGCGGACGAGTCCACGACCCGTAAGTATGGAGGCAGCGGACTTGGTTTGGCGATTTGCAAACGGCTCGTCGAGCTCATGGGGGGCGAAATCGGAGTGGACAGCGAGCCGGGCAAAGGCAGCACGTTTTGGTTCACCGCTCCATTCGAATCGCGGCCGGTCACCGAACCACGGATATTGCGTTGGGACCTGCGTGACCTGCATGCACTGGTCGTCGATGACAGCGAGATCAACCGCCGTATCCTTGCTCAGCAATTGGCTTCCTGGGGAGTTGCGTGCGACGAGGCTGATGGGGCCGAGGCCGCACTTCCTCTGTTCGAGGGCAACCTCGGGCGAAAGCGGCCTTATGACATTGTGATCCTGGACCAAGAGATGCCCGGTATGGATGGGCTTGAATTGGCCGAGGCCATTAGAAAATCCCTCTCACTCCAACCGGAGAACGATCCCCGGGAGGTTGCGATCCTGCTCCTGAGCTCTTCGGTTCACCGCCCATCCTCTGAGGATCTACATCGCGCCGGTGTTGGGGCGGCCATGTCGAAGCCCGTCCGCCAGTCCCAATTGTTCACCTTCATAGCCGAGCACATTGACGACGCCCCGAGATCAACCGAAAGTGACAGCCTGCGCTCTGAGATTGACCCCACCCTTTCTAGACGCGCCGGCCCCATACTCGTTGTGGAGGACAATGCGGCGAATCAGAAGGTCGTCCGGGCGATGCTGAAGAAGCTTGGCTACCGGGCCGATCTTGTGGGCAACGGGCTCGAAGCTGTGGAGGCCGTCGGCCGTATTGACTACCCGGTAATCTTCATGGACTGCCAGATGCCGGAGATGGACGGCTATCTTGCGACTGCTGAGATCCGTCGACGCGAGCCCACAGGGACGCACGCCGCAATTATTGCTCTCACCGCGAGCGCGATGAAGGGAGATCGGGAGAAGGCGCTCGCATCCGGTATGGATGACTACATCACCAAACCGGTTCGGGTGGACGAGCTTGCGAAGGCATTGAGTCGATGGACACCTAGGGGAGGATCCCGTCTGATCCCCGGGTCCGTGCCTCAGCCAGTGCCACCCACATTGTCGGAGGCGGCGTCATCGACACCGGTCCTGGACAACGAGAGGATTTCGTATTTGGAAGCCGAGTGCGGGGACGATCTGATGACTGAGTTGATGGAGAGCTACCTGACCCGAGCACCAGGCAACCTGACCTCCATACGCCAAGCGGTCGAGGCGGACGACGCGGACGGCATCCAGCGGAGTGCTCACCATCTGAAGGGCAGCAGCGGGAACATCGGTGCTTCGAGGATTGCAGCCCTCTGCGCCGATCTGGAGGCGATGGGTCGATCTGGAGATGTAGGTGGGGCACCCGGGTTGCTGGCGCTCCTCGAAGAGGGAATCGAAGAGGTGGGCCCGGCCCTCGTTGCCGCCAACGCCTCGTGGCGGCCCGCCGACGCCTGATTGCGGCCGGCTACATAGAGCGCACCTTTACGGTGTGCAGTATTGCGCCGGCTGTGCGCCGGGAGGCTGGACGAAAGGAAGGGGGGCGACGTGCATGAACTGTGGCTGGCTCGTCATGGCCAGACGGAGTGGTCGTTGAGCCGTCAGCACACCAGCGTTACCGACGTCGATCTCACCGAGGCCGGCGTCCGTCAGGCCGAGGCTTTGGGGGCGCGCCTGGCGACGGGCAACTTCGATCGCGCGGTCTGCAGCCCTTCGATCAGGGCGCGCCGGACAGCAGAGATCGCAGGTTTCGGCGAGA
>JALZIO010000321.1 GCA_030860245.1 Actinomycetota bacterium
ATCTTTACCAAGGCTGCCGACGTGGGCGCCGATCTCGTCGGCAAAGTGGAGCAGAACATCCCCGAGGACGATCCCCGCAACGCCGCCACAATCGCCGATAATGTCGGCGACAACGTGGGCGATTGCGCCGGCATGGCGGCCGACTTGTTCGAGTCTTACGAGGTCACCCTCGTGGCAGCCTTGATCCTGGGTTTCGTCGCCTACCAGGGAACGGACTCCGTCGTGGCCGCCGTGCTCTTTCCCCTGTTCGTGCGGGCGATTGGGGTTATTACCTCCATCATCGGTATCGAGGCGGTCAAACCTCGAAGCGAGACTGAGCATGGAATGAAGGCGATCAACCGGGGTTTCGTCCTTTCCGGAGTTGCCTCTGCTGTCGCAGTCTTCTTCGTGTCGGTGTTCTACGTCGGTGACATCAAGACATTCTTTGCGGTTGTGATCGGCCTGGTGCTTGCGGCCGCCATTCACTTCCTCACGGAGTACTACACCTCGACCGAGCACAAGCCGGTCAAAGAGGTTGCGCGATCGACGCGCACTGGGCCGGCCACCACCCTGATCTCGGGCTTCGCTATCGGTATGGAATCCACCGTTTACGCGATGCTCACCATTGCGGGAGCGATCTTTGCCGCCTTCCTTCTCGGCGGTGGAAACGCAGATCTGTCGCTTTACTACATTGCACTTGCGGGTATGGGGATGCTCACGACCGTCGGGGTCATCGTGTCGATGGACACCTACGGGCCCATTTCGGACAACGCGCACGGGGTCGCGGAGATGTCCGGTGGCCTCGGAGAGCAGGCGGACCAGACCATGGCCGACCTCGACGCGGTGGGCAACACGACCAAAGCCATAACAAAGGGTCTCGCCATCGCTACGGCAGTGTTGGCGGCAACCTCACTGTTCGGCTCGTTCCAGGACATCGTGGGCAACAGGCCGATCGACATCTCTGCTCCGAACGTGCTCGTCGGGTTGTTGATAGGCGCCGGAGTCCCCTGGTTGTTCGCCTCGCTCACCATTCGCGCCGTTGGACGGGCGGCAGGAACGGTCGTAATGGAGGTTCGAAACCAGTTTGCCAACAACCCGGGAATCATGGACTACTCGGTCAAGCCAGACTATGCGCGGGTCGTCGACATATGCACCAAGGTGTCGCTGCGTGAGCTGGTTACCCCTGGGATCCTGGCAATCCTTACACCCATCGTGGTCGGGTTTGCGTTCGGCGCAATAGCGCTGGGCGCCTACCTCGCCGGCGCGATCGTCTCGGGCCAGCTCCTTGCGGTAATGCTGGCGAACTCGGGCGGTGCATGGGACAACGCCAAGAAGACGATTGAGGACGGCCTCTACGGGGGCAAGAACTCCCCGGCGCACGAGGCCGGAGTCATCGGTGACACCGTAGGTGACCCTTTCAAGGACACCGCCGGCCCGGCACTGAACCCTCTCATCAAGGTTATGAACCTCGTCGCCCTGTTGGTGGCGGCCTCAATAGTGACTGCGGTGGACAGCGGTAACAACACCCTCCGTGCCATCGTCACGGTGGTGGGGCTTGTGATCCTAATCGGATCGATCTACATGTCGTCCCGGCAGGAGGAGGCCGACTTCGGCGAGGACGAGCCGAGGTCGGAAGCAGAGAAGCTCCCGGCAGCCGTCTGAGAGCTAGTGCCTCGTCGCGCTGGGGCCCGGGGTTCAGTCGTGGAGGTGATACGGGACGCTCACCACGACCACACCCTCTTCCAGGAGCATTCGGCCCTTGACCGTCAACGCCGTCTGGTTGTGGAGCAGCCGATGGCGGCGCTTCGGGGTGATGAACTCCGGGATGATGACAGTGACCACGCGTTTGGTGCCATCGGCTTTGAACTTTCTTACGTAGTGAGTCAGCGACGACCCGAGGTCCCTGAAGGGGGAGTCCTCTATCTCGAGGGGGTGCTGGATGCCGTGCTCGAGCCATTGATCACCTAACCGCTCACTGGCTCGGGGGTCGAGACCGAAGTTGATCGCTCTTATGTCGGTCGGCCGGAGCGTCTCTGCGAACTCCATGGCCTGAAGCGTTGCGTTGTGCACACCGGAAACCAAAACGCACACGTAGTTACGCAAGGGTTCATGGATTTCAAACGATGCTTGATCGCTCTTGTCCTGGGTTATCGGAAGATCCATCACCTGGACATCTGGCTCGACCAGCATCGACGCCTTCAGCCGCGTAAGCCCTGGATTCCTAAGCACCTCGATCAGACTCCTTGACTTCAGCACTTCGGGCACGAGGAGGGTCAGAAAGTCATTCGGAGTCAGTTCGCGACGCTTGGCTCGCAGGTACCCACGCAGAGAGTCCGCCCGGGACGCGCCCGACCCCATGACGTGCAGCGGGATGTTGGGCAAGGCTCTTCTCCAAGCTTCAGAGGAGCTCGGGTCGAAGGTCACCGCCTCGAGGTCCCGAGAACCAACGGAG
>JALZIO010000023.1 GCA_030860245.1 Actinomycetota bacterium
TTGACATAAAGCCCCATAACACGACCTCGATCATCGGCCAGTAGAGAAGCTCCATGATGCGAAGCGGACTGCGGCGCATGATGAGGGCGTTTTGCATCATCACCGCCTTGATTCGTCGCCAGCTCATGGCTCCCGGCCCTCCCTTGCGACCTGCAGGAAAACCTCTTCGAGATCGGCGGCTTTGAAACGTTCTCGCAGCTCGTCCGCAGTTGCATCGGCCACGATGCTTCCGTTGGACAAGAAGAGGATCCGGTCTGCCATACGCTCGATCTCGGGCATGTTGTGGGATGTGATGAATATCGTCATCCCCTTTTCACGTGCCACCCTGGTAAGTGCTTGACGCACCTCGAGAGCATGCTCCGGATCAAGGCTGGCAGTGGGCTCGTCGAGAAAGAGCAGGGCCGGATCGGTCATGAGCGCCTTGGCCAGCCCAACGATGGTCTGCTGTCCGCTCGACATGGTTTGCGATTGGTGCTTCAGCAGGCTCTGCAGCCCGAAGATCTCGACGACCTCTTCGATCGCAGACTTCGGGTCGGGCACGCTATACAACTCGGCGTAGACGCGCAACAGTTCGTACACCTTCAGGCGCCAGGGAAAGGCCACATAGGAGGCCATGAAGTTCGTCCGCACGACGGCTGCGGTCCGGTCCTCGACGATGTCGTGGCCGAGCACCAAGGCCCGGCCGGAGGTCGGCAGCGTCAGGCCGAGGAGCACCTGAATGGTCGTTGTCTTACCTGCGCCGTTGGGCCCGAGAAGAGCGCAGACCTGCCCCGGGGGCACCTTGAAGCTGATGTTGTCTACGGCGCGTCGGCCGGCGAAGTCCTTGATCAGGTCGATCACCTCGATCGCAGGCGCCCAGTTGGTTGACGGCATGTTGAAGCTCGATGTCCTTTCCAAGAGGAGGGCCGGTACGACGAGGTCGTCAAGAGACCCGGCGGGAGACTGCTCAGAATACAGCGACGTTTGGCCGGGCCGAGACGAGAGGTCTGCAAGGGACACTATCCTCGACGAGCACGCAACATCGCTTCTACGGTCCAAACAAAGGGGAAGGATTACATGGAATACCGGTACCTGGGGCGCTCCGGGCTGATGGTTAGCCCGCTTTGCCTGGGAACGATGAACTTCGGGTGGGACGAGCCCGGCACAAGCGAAGGGGACGCCCATCGCATCATGGATCGCGCCCTGCAGCACGGCGTCAACTTCTTCGACACCGCCAATGTCTACGGCTGGAGAAAAGGCGGAAAAACTGGGGAAGGAGTGACCGAGAAGATCCTGGGGACGTGGTTCGCTCAGGGCGGCGGCCGGCGCGACAAGGTCGTGCTGGCGACCAAGCTCTTCGGCGGGATGGGGGACTGGCCGAACATGGACAAGCTTTCTGCCCTCAATATCCGACGGGCCTGCGATGCGAGCTTGAAGCGGCTCCAGACCGACTACATCGACGTGTACCAGATGCACCACATCGATAGGGGCACGCTCTGGGATGAGATCTGGCAGGCGATGGAGAACCTCGTCCAGGCGGGCAAGGTGCTCTACGTCGGAAGCAGCAACTTCGCCGGATGGCACGTCGCCCAGGCGAACGAATCAGCTCGCAGCCGCCACTTTATGGGCCTCGTCTCCGAGCAAAGTCTCTACAACCTCGACTCTCGCACCGTCGAGTTGGAGGTGCTGCCGGCTTGTGAGAATTACGGGCTCGGTGTAGTCCCGTGGAGCCCGCTGGCCTCTGGACTGCTCGGCGGTGCGTTGGAGAAGGCGACGGAGGGGCGGCGGGGTAGCGCCGAGTTCAGAGAACGCGTGGAGGCGAAGAGGCCGCAACTCGAGAGGTACGAAAAGCTTTGCGCCGATCTCGGAGAGCAGCCCGCCAATGTGGCATTGGCGTGGCTTCTGGCGAACCCGGTCGTGACCGCTCCGATCATCGGCCCGCGCACGACCGAGCAGCTCGACTCCGCGCTGCGGGCAACCGAGATCGGGCTGTCGGACGACACGCTCGAAGAGCTGGAAGCCATCTGGCCCGGGCCGGGAGGTCCGGCTCCGGAAGCCTACGCCTGGTAGCGAAATCCTTGAGGCCGAGTGGGTGGTAAGTGTGCATTATTCACATCTCTCACCCACTCGGCCTAGCACTGGTTATAGCGGGATGCCCCACAGCGGAAACCAGCGCGACAGGTCCTTTTCGATTGGGAGCTCGCGGTCCACGATCCCCCGAACCCGCAGCTCGAGCTCGTTGTCGCGCCGCTCGCCCGGCAGCGGGGCGAAGGGATAGAACGTCGCCCGCTTGTAGAGGTAGACCAGGTAGAGGTCGTTGGCTCCTTCGGTCCTGAAGCGGAACACCGAGCACAGAAGCAGTGAGTCGTACCCGCGCTCTTCCAGGGTCGAGTTGAGAAGATGGACGCCGGTCACGAGCTCGCCGAGATCCGGATCGTTCAGCGTCGCCCACCGGTAACCATAGGAGTCCTCCGAGGTCGATAGCTCGGTCTGGAACTCCGTCGCGCTCATCTGCATGAGCTCGTTCAGCTCTTTGCTCATGGCCGCAAACCCTTGCCCCGAGGCGGGTTTGAACGCGACGCCCGCCTGTCCCGCCGGCTTGCATCCCGCCTCTGCCTCGAGTGTCAACGCGGCGGTGGGGAGAGCGAACAGTGCGTCCAGCTTCGCCTTGACCGGCTTGGTCCGGCCGAGGAGCGCGTCGAGGAACTTTATGCTCCGCTCCCCATATTGGACTCCATTGTGGACAGTTGCTCGAGACGGCGCTCGAGGCTTGGGTGCGTGCTGAAGACGGAGGACAGGCTGAAGCCCTTCGAAAGCGCCGGCGCAAAGAAGAAAGCGTTGAGCGGCTCGGCGCGCCGAAGATCGCGCTGGGGGATGCGGGCCATCTCTCCGCTCACCTTGACCAGGGCGGATGCAAGGCTTGAGGGCCGGCCGGTAACAGTTGCAGCGGCTCGATCGGCGGAGAGCTCGCGGTATCGTGACAGGGCGCGAGTGAGGAAGAAGCTCACCGCGTAAACCACCACCGAGGCCAAGACCACAACCATGATCATCGAGCCGGCGCTGTTGTTGTCGTTGTTGCGCCCGTAGCCGCCGCCGTACGCGCCGGAGTAGAAGCCGTAGCGCGTGATGAGTCCTGCAAGCATCCCGAGAAAGCTTGCGATGGTCATCACGGCCACGTCACGGTGCGCAATGTGGGACAGCTCGTGCGCCAAGACTCCTTCCAACTCCGGTTCATCAAGCTTCTCCATCAGGCCGCTGGTCACGCACACAACAGATGACTTCTGGTTGCGGCCTGCAGCGAACGCGTTCGGCATCGGGGAATCCGAGACTGCGACCCGCGGCTTGGGGAGGTCTGCGAGAACGCAAAGGCGCTCGATCATGGTGTGCAACTGGGGAGCCTGCCGCGCATCGACTTCGTGAGCGCCCATCGAAGCAAGTGCGATGCGGTCCGAGAAGAAGTATTGAGCAAACAACAGACCGCCCGAGATTAGGACGATCAAGAAGTACGAGACCCCTACGGCAACGAGCACTGCGATGAACACGACGTAGAGCAGCCCGATCAGGAACATGGTGAACAGCATTCGAGCGGTTAATCCACGGTCGGGGGGAAATTGATTGACCATCAGCCCGGTATGAGGCCCTGGTCGCCCAGCAGAGCCCTGACCTCCTCAAGGGTCGAATCGACCGGTGGAAGGACCAGGTTGGAGGGGCCCAGGTAGTCATCGGGCAAATGCCTGCTCTTGCGCACGTCGGTGAGGAGCATCTCGAGCGCATCGGCGAAGCCGACCTCATCGCCGCCCTCCACGGCTTGCGTCAACTTGGCATCGAGGTCGTTGAGCCGGGCCAGGGCGTCCTCCGGGACGTCGAACTGGCCTTCTTCCATGATCCGAATGATCATCGCTTTTCCTCCGGCGCTTCCAGGGCGGCGGGGGAGCCTCCCGAATCGAGCTCGCCCCTCAGGCGGGCCAACTCGGCATCTACCTGGGCGGTGCCCGATGTCTTGTCCAGCTCGGCCTGGAGCGGGTCACTGCTTGCCGACAAATCTTCGAGCGCCCCCGACGCCATGAGCTCGTCGAGCGCACCGCTGCGGGCTTGCATGCTCGAAACCTTGTCCTCGGCGCGCTCCATCGCCAGCCCGACGTCCCCCATCTCCTCGGAGATGCCCGAGAGCGCCTCGCCGACCTTGGTCTCGGCCTCGGCTGCGCTGTAGCTGGCTTTGATCGTCTCTTTTCGGGTCCGGAACGCCTGCACCTTCGCCTCGAGGCGCCGTGATGCGTCCACCAGCCTGTTCTCCTCGCCCTTGAGCTGATCGTGCTGCACCTGGAGCTCGGCGAGCTGACTCATAACCCCGGCGCGACGGGACAGGGCCTCCCGTGCAAGGTCCTCCCGGTTCTGGTCGAGAGCCTGCTTGGCCTGCTGTTCGAGCTTCGCCGCAGAGCGCTGGAGCCCCTGAGCCTGAAGCTCGAGTCGCTTTCGCGAGGTTGCAACGTCCGCAACCCCCCTGCGCATCTGCTGAAGCATGTCGAGCTGGCGTTCGTATGAGTAGTCGAGGGTCTCACGCGGGTCCTCGGCCGAGTCCAACGCCCGGCTTGCTTTTGACTTGAAGATGAGGG